>NZ_JANCOB010000001.1:1065807-1101251 GCF_024296565.1 Klebsiella sp. SWET4
CGCGCCGGTGGAAGCCCCGGTAGCCGAGCCGGTCGACCCGCGTAAAGCCGCGGTGGAAGCCGCCATCGCCCGTGCCAAAGCGCGTAAAGCCGAACAGCAGGCTGCGCCGGTGGAAGCCCCGGTAGCCGAGCCGGTCGACCCGCGTAAAGCCGCGGTGGAAGCCGCCATCGCCCGTGCCAAAGCGCGTAAAGCCGAACAGCAGGCTGCGCCGGTGGAAGCCCCGGTAGCCGAGCCGGTCGACCCGCGTAAAGCCGCGGTGGAAGCCGCCATCGCCCGCGCCAAAGCGCGCAAAGCCGAACAACAGGCCGCACAACCGGATCTCGCGTCAGCCGCAGCCAATGACGACCCACGCAAAGCGGCCGTCGCCGCGGCTATCGCCCGCGTTCAGGCGCGTAAAGCAACACAGCAGGCAGTTAACGAGGAATAAATGGTTTTCAGAATCGCAAGCTCCCCCTATACCCATAACCAGCGGCAGACCTCGCGTATTATGCTGCTGGTGCTGCTCGCCGCCGTGCCTGGCATTGTGGTCCAGACCTGGTTTTTCGGCTGGGGTACCGTACTGCAGATTGTCCTCGCCGCATTGACGGCCTGGGCAACGGAAGCCGCTATTCTCAAACTGCGCAAACAGCATATTGTGGCGACCCTGAAGGACAACTCCGCCCTGCTCACTGGCCTGTTGCTGGCGGTGAGTATTCCACCGCTGGCCCCCTGGTGGATGGTGGTGCTCGGCACTGCCTTTGCCGTGGTGATCGCCAAGCAGCTGTACGGTGGATTAGGCCATAACCCCTTCAACCCGGCGATGATCGGCTACGTCGTGCTGTTGATTTCATTCCCGGTACAGATGACCTCCTGGCTGCCTTCATATGAAATTGCCGCCCAGGTTCCGGCGTTCAGCGATGTGCTGCAGATGATCTTCACCGGGCATACCGCCGCCGGGGGCGACATGGCCAGCCTGCGACTGGGTATCGACGGCATCAGCCAGGCCACCCCGCTGGATACCTTTAAAACCTCTCTGCATGCCGGGCATAGCGTCCAGCAGGTGCTGCAATTGCCGGTTTACGGTGGCGTACTGGCGGGCCTCGGCTGGCAGTGGGTGAATATCGCCTGGCTGGCGGGCGGTCTGTTCCTGCTGTGGCAGAAAGCGATCCGCTGGCATATTCCGGTCAGCTTTCTCGTTAGCCTTGGGCTGTGTGCCACCCTCGGCTGGTTATTCTCGCCGCAAAGCCTGGCGTCGCCGCAGATGCATTTGTTCTCTGGCGCCGCCATGCTCGGTGCTTTCTTTATTCTGACCGACCCGGTGACGGCTTCAACAACCAACCGCGGCCGCCTGATCTTCGGCGCCCTCGCCGGCCTGCTGGTGTGGCTTATTCGCAGCTTCGGCGGTTACCCGGATGGCGTGGCATTTGCCGTTCTGCTGGCGAATATTACCGTGCCGCTGATCGATTATTACACGCGCCCGCGCGTGTACGGCCACCGTTGAGAGAGCGATGATGTTAAAAACGATGCGAAAACACGGCGTCACGCTGGCGCTGTTTGCCGCCGGATCCACCGGGCTGACGGCGGCGATCAATGAACTGACGAAAAGCACTATCGATCAGCAGGCGGCCCTGCAGCAGAAAGCGTTATTTGATCAGGTCTTACCCGCCGACCGCTATAATAACGATCTGCTCAAGAGCTGCTATCTGGTCAGCGCCCCGGCGCTGGGCAAAGGCCAGCATAAAGTGTGGATAGCCAAAAATAACGACCAGCCGATCGGCGCGGTGATGGAAGCCACCGCGCCGGATGGCTATTCCGGGGCAATACAGTTGTTGGTTGCTGCCGATTTTAGCGGCACGGTCCTCGGCACCCGCGTGACCGAGCATCATGAAACGCCGGGCCTGGGCGATAAAATCGAGCTTCGCCTGTCGGACTGGATCACCCATTTTGCCGGGAAAGTCATCCACGGTCAGGGCGACAGCCATTGGGCGGTCAAAAAAGATGGCGGCGATTTTGACCAGTTCACCGGCGCCACCATCACCCCCCGGGCGGTGGTCAATGCCGTTAAGCGCGCAGGCCTGTATGCACAAACGCTGCCTGCGCAACTTCCTGAATTCAGCGCCTGTGGAGAATGACCATGAGCGAAGTTAAAGACGTCATCGTCCAGGGCCTGTGGAAAAATAACTCCGCCCTGGTTCAGCTGTTAGGGATGTGCCCTCTGCTGGCGGTCACCTCGACCGCCACCAACGCCCTCGGGCTGGGTCTGGCGACCACCCTGGTGCTAACCTTAACCAACCTGACCATCTCCAGCCTGCGCCGCTGGACGCCGGCGGAGATCCGGATCCCCATCTACGTGATGATCATCGCCTCGGTGGTGAGCGTCGTGCAGATGCTGATCAACGCCTATGCCTTCGGCCTCTATCAGTCGCTGGGGATTTTCATCCCGCTTATTGTGACCAACTGCATCGTGGTCGGCCGCGCCGAAGCCTTTGCCGCCAAAAAAGGGCCGGCGCTGTCGGCACTGGATGGCTTTTCTATCGGCATGGGCGCCACCTGCGCGATGTTTGTGTTGGGCTCCCTGCGCGAGATCCTTGGCAATGGCACCCTGTTTGACGGCGCCGACAGCCTGCTTGGTAGTTGGGCAAAGGTGCTGCGCATCGAGGTTTTCCATACGGATACCCCCTTCCTGCTGGCTATGCTGCCGCCAGGCGCCTTTATTGGCCTCGGCATGATGCTGGCGGTAAAATACCTCATCGATGAACGTAGCAAGCAGCGGAAGGCGCAAGCGGCCCGGGCCGTTTCTGTCGCCCCGTCTGACGTGACAGGGAAAGCGTAACATGAACAAAGCCAAACGCCTGGCGATCCTCACCAGGCTGCGGGAAAACGATCCCCATCCCACTACCGAACTGCATTTCAGTTCGCCGTTCGAGTTGCTGATTGCCGTTCTGCTTTCTGCGCAGGCCACCGATGTCAGCGTCAACAAAGCGACAGCCAAACTCTATCCGGTGGCCAATACGCCCGCAGCGATGCTGGCGCTGGGGGTGGATGGGGTGAAATCGTATATCAAGACTATCGGCCTGTTTAACAGCAAAGCGGAAAACGTCATCAAAACCTGCCGCATCCTGCTGGAGCAGCACAACGGCGAGGTGCCGGAAGACAGAGCGGCGCTGGAGGCGCTGCCCGGCGTGGGCCGTAAAACCGCCAACGTGGTACTAAACACCGCCTTTGGCTGGCCGACCATCGCCGTGGACACGCACATCTTCCGCGTCTGCAATCGGACGCAATTCGCCCCTGGCAAGAATGTTGAGCAAGTGGAAGAGAAGCTTCTGAAGGTGGTCCCCGCCGAGTTTAAGGTCGACTGTCATCACTGGTTGATCCTGCATGGACGTTATACCTGCATTGCCCGCAAACCGCGCTGCGGCTCCTGCCTGATTGAAGACCTCTGCGAATTTAAAGAGAAAGTCTACGCCTGATCCCTTCTTCTGAGCCATAACTTAACCCTGAGTTATGGCTCGAATTTATGCATTTAACCAGCCGTTAACACCAGAAAATGTCTCTTATGGTGGGTAATAATCCGGCTATATAACGAACAATCAGTGCTTTCATTTTTTCTCGATGCAAAATTTCTATACATTTGTGATCGAGATCATGCTCGCAACTTTATGTTGATTACATGTTGTGAAAATGAAAACAAATGTCAGGCAATACAACGATTGAGCAAAGATTACCAGGATAATAGACCATTAATTTTTAGGATAATGGACCATATCACTACCCATAAGGTCAATCAGTAGAATATATCGCCTTTTTAACGAAATCAGACTGATGAAAAAGATAAAAATAGCAATCATAACGAAACGGTGAAATTTAACTCTGGATAACATTCAGATGTCCGGAGCATTATGCCATCCACATTATGTGTAACAGTTTATTACAAAGGCCTTGCCTGATGCGCCAGGATAGTGAACATTACCTGCCGTTTTCCCTCCCAAAATAACTATAAAGGCGGCGGTCCAACGAGATTGCGCCCCGAACACCCCCCAGTAAATATGGGATGTAAAAAAAGAGGTATATGTGTCTACTGCAAACAATAAACCAGCAGAAAGCGTGAGTCTGAACGCTTTCAAACAACCACGCGCGTTCTATCTCATTTTCTCGATCGAGTTATGGGAGCGTTTTGGTTATTACGGCCTGCAAGGGATCATGGCCGTTTACCTGGTAAAACAGCTGGGTATGTCGGAAGCGGATTCCATTACTCTGTTCTCCTCCTTTAGCGCGCTGGTCTATGGTCTGGTTGCTATTGGCGGCTGGCTGGGCGATAAAGTGCTGGGCACCAAACGTGTCATCATGCTGGGCGCTATCGTGCTGGCCATCGGCTATGCGCTGGTGGCCTGGTCCGGCCATGATGCTGCCATCGTCTATATGGGTATGGCGACCATCGCCGTCGGTAACGGCCTGTTCAAAGCCAACCCGTCCTCCCTGCTTTCTACCTGCTATGACAAAAACGATCCCCGTCTGGACGGTGCATTCACCATGTACTACATGTCCATCAACATCGGTTCGTTCTTCTCGATGCTGGCAACCCCGTGGCTGGCCGCTCGCTTCGGCTGGAGCGTGGCGTTTGCCCTCAGCGTGGTGGGGATGGTGATCACGATTATTAACTTTGCCTTCTGCCAGAAATGGGTAAAACAGTACGGTTCGAAACCGGACTTTGCCCCGGTACACATGGGCAAACTGCTGGCGACCATCGCTGGCGTGGTGGTGCTGGTCGCCATCGCCACCTGGCTGCTGCACAACCAGGGCATCGCACGTATGGTGCTGGGCGTCGTCGCACTGGGTATCGTCGTGATTTTCGCCAAAGAAACCATCGGTCTGAAAGGTGCCGCGCGTCGTAAAATGATCGTCGCCTTCCTGCTGATGGTAGAAGCGATTGTCTTCTTCGTGCTGTACAGCCAGATGCCGACCTCTCTGAACTTCTTCGCGATTCGTAACGTTGAGCACTCGATCCTCGGTATCGCCTTCGAACCGGAACAGTATCAGGCGCTGAACCCGTTCTGGATCATGATTGGTAGCCCTATTCTGGCAGCCATTTATAACAAGATGGGCGACCGCCTGCCGATGCCGCACAAGTTCGCTATCGGCATGGTACTGTGCTCCGGCGCGTTCCTCGTCCTGCCTTTAGGGGCGAAGTTCGCCAGCGACGCCGGCATCGTCTCGGTTAACTGGCTCATTCTGAGCTACGCGCTGCAGTCTATTGGTGAGCTGATGATTTCCGGCCTCGGCCTGGCGATGGTCGCTCAGCTGGTTCCGCAGCGTCTGATGGGCTTCATTATGGGCAGCTGGTTCCTCACTACCGCCGGCGCGGCGATCATCGCCGGGAAAATCGCCAACCTGATGGCGGTGCCGGAAAACGTCACCGATCCGCTGGTGTCGCTGGAAGTGTACGGCCACGTGTTCCTGCAGATTGGTATCGTCACCGCGGTTATCGCCGCCCTGATGCTGCTCACGGCGCCGAAGCTGAACCGTATGACTCAGGACGACAGCGCGGACCTGAAAGCACGCGAAACCGCGGCAGCCTGACGCCGCAGGGAAAACCAATTATTTTTAAGCCGCTAACGTTAGGTTAGCGGCTTTTTTTTTACCCCTGGCGGGACTAACATACAGAAAACTGCAGCCACGAGGAGTTACGCATGAAACTGTTCTACAAACCCGGCGCCTGTTCCCTGGCCTCGCATATCGCCCTGCGCGAAAGCGGCCTGGATTTCACGTTGCAGAGCGTGGACCTGGCCAAAAAACGGCTGGAAAACGGGGATGATTATCTGCTGATCAACCCGAAAGGTCAGGTGCCGGCGTTGCTGCTGGATGATGACATCCTGCTCACTGAGGGCGTGGCTATTATGCAGTACATCGCCGATCAGGTGCCGGACCGCCATCTGCTGGCGCCAGTGGGCTCCATTGCCCGCTACCAGACCCTGGAGTGGCTGAATTACGTGGCCACCGAGCTGCATAAAGGCTTTACCCCGCTGTTCCGCCCGGATACCCCGGAAGACTATAAGCCTGTCGCGCGGGCGTTGCTCGAGAAGAAACTGCAGTATGTTGATACGTCGCTGGAAGATAAACAGTGGCTGACCGGCCATCGCTTTACTATCGCCGATGGCTATCTGTTCACCGTGCTGCGCTGGGGCTATGGCATAAAACTGGATATGGCTGCCTATGGTCATATCGGCAGCTGGATGGCGCAGGTGGCAGCGCGTCCGGCGGTGGCGGCCGCACTGGCGGCTGAAGGCTTAAAATAAGGCCTGAACCTGCCCGGCGGACCGTCGGGCAGGCCCGGGGAGTTACAGCCGGGTGGCGCTGAAGCAGTGCTCCGGTACGGCAATGCGATCCTGCGCCGCCACCACCTGCAGTTCATACTCTTGCATGTTTTTGGTGGTGAGCATGATCTCGTACACCGCGGCGGTAACGTGCTCAAGCGCATCGCGCAGGCTGGCACCCTGCAGCAGTTTCACCAGCAGCAGTCCACTGGTCACATCGCCGACGCCAACCGGCTGACGCAGGCCAAAATCCACCAGCGGCCGACTGATATGCCAGGCTTCTTCGGCCGTCACCAGCAGCATCTCAAAACGATCCATGCTCAGACCGGCGCGGGAAAGATGTTTAACCAACACCACCTCCGGCCCCTGGGCAATCAGCTCCCGCGCAGCAGCTACCGCTTCGCTGACGCTGGCGACCGGATGACCGCACAGGATCTCCAGCTCAACCAGATTCGGCGCAATAATATCGCTGGCCGGCAGCGCATAACGCACGTGGAATTCCGCCACGCCGGGCGCGACGATGCACCCTTTCTCCGGATGGCCCATCACCGGGTCACAAAAGTACTTCGCCGCCGGATTGGCCGCTTTCACCTGACGCACGATACCGAGGATATGCTCGCCCTGTTCAGCGGAACCGAGGTAGCCGCTCAGAACCGCATCGCAGGTCTGCAGCTTGTCGATGTCGGCAATGCCCTGGACGATCTCCGTCAGGTGTGAAGGCGGCATCACGCAACCGGTCCATTTACCGTATTGCGTATGGTTGGAGAACTGAACGGTATTCAGGGGCCAGACATTGGCGCCCAGACGGCGCATCGGAAACTCGGCGGCACTGTTGCCGGCGTGGCCAAACACAACGTGAGACTGAATGGCGAGGATGTTCTTCATTTTCTTACCACAACCCTAAAAAGAAAAAGGGCGTGGTTTCCCACGCCCTGGTTTTATTTTTTATTTCCAGCAGACCAGGCAGTAATTCTTTTTACCGCGGCGCAGTAAGGTGTAGCGGCCGAACAGACGGTCGCTGTCGCTGAATACATATTCCGGGTCGGCCTGTTTTTCACCGTTGATGGTCACCGCGTTCGAGGCAACGGTTTTACGCGCCTGACCGCGGGACGGCTGCAGCTCGGAATCCACCAGCGCCTGCAGGAGATCGGCGCCTTTTTCCATTTCGATCATCGGCACGCCATCCTGCGCCAGCTGTTCGAAATCTGCTTCGCTCAGGTCGCTCAGGTTACCGTTGAACAGGCTTTCGGTAATGCGCTTCGCCGCTTCCAGGCCTTCTTCGCCGTGGACCAGGCGCGTCACCTGCTCTGCCAGCACGTACTGGGCGCGCGGCGCTTTACCGCTGTTTTTGTCTTCTTCTTCCAGAGCATTGATCTCCGCCATGTCCATAAAGGTGAAGAACTTGAGGAAACGATAGACATCAGCATCCGCGGTGTTGATCCAGAACTGGTAGAATTTGTACGGACTGGTTTTCTTCGGATCCAGCCACACGGCGCCGCCTTCGGTTTTACCGAATTTGGTGCCATCTGCTTTGGTGATCAGCGGAACCGTCAGGCCAAACACCTGGTTCTGGTGCAGGCGACGGGTCAGATCGATACCGGAGGTGATGTTGCCCCACTGGTCGGAGCCGCCGATCTGCAGCGCTACGCCGTGCAGCTTGTTCAGGCAGGCAAAGTCGTACCCTTGCAGCAGGTTGTAGGAGAACTCGGTAAAGGAGATACCCTGATCGTCACGATTCAGACGCTGCTTCACCGCTTCTTTGTTGATCATCTGGTTAACAGAGAAGTGTTTGCCGATATCGCGCAGGAAGGTCAGCACGTTCATGCTGCCAAACCAGTCATAGTTGTTCGCCGCGATCGCCGAGTTGTCGCCACAGTCAAAATCAAGGAACGGGGCCACCTGTTTGCGGATTTTATCCACCCACTCCTGCACGGTATCCTCGGTATTTAGCTTACGCTCAGCGGCTTTAAAGCTTGGGTCGCCAATCAGACCGGTTGCGCCGCCCACCAGCGCTACAGGTTTATGACCTGCCTGCTGGAAGCGTTTCAGGCATAACAATGGAACAAGATGCCCCAAATGCAAGCTGTCAGCGGTAGGATCGAAGCCGCAATAGAGCGCGATCGGGCCTTGCGCCAGTCGCTCTGCTAACGCTTCCTCGTCCGTCACCTGGGCTACCAGCCCCCGCTCTTGCAATTGTTTAATCAAGTTACTGCTTGCCATCAAATTCTCCATGTATAAACGACTGCACCTCTGCCGGTACACGACTTTTCGCCAGATGCGAAAAGTACATAGAATAAAGCGCCGGCCCTTTCAGCGCCAGCGCTTCGATAACTAATTTCGGCGTTTACGGTGCCAGGCGGTCTATTTTCCAGGCGCCATTATCACGCTGGTATAAAAAGCGGTCATGCAGCCGATGTTCGCCCCCCTGCCAGAACTCCATCTGCTCGACGCTGACGCGGAATCCGCCCCAGAAACTCGGCAGCGGCACTTCCCCCTGCTGGAATTTCTGCTTCAGCTCGAGGAATTTGCTCTCCAGGATCCCGCGGGCGGAAATGCGACTGGACTGCTGGGAGACCCAGGCGCCGATTTGGCTATCGCGCGGACGGCTGTGGAAATATTTGACCACCTCCAGCGTCGACAAGCGCTCCGCTTTGCCGATCACCATCACCTGGCGCTCCAGCATATGCCACGGAAACAGCAGGCTCACCTGGGGATTTCTTTCAATCTGATGGGCTTTGCGGCTGCCAAGGTTGGTATAAAACACCAGCCCTTTTTCATCGTAATGCTTCAGCAGCACAATACGCTGGTAAGGTTGGCCGCGCTCATCAACGGTAGCAACCACCATCGCGGTCGGGTCTGCGAGTTTCGCGTCACAGGCCTGACGCAGCCAGCGTTCAAACAGCGGCAGGGGTTCAGCAGGAAGATCGTGGCGACGCAAACCGCCACGGGTATATTCACGGCGCAAGTGCGCGATTTGCTGGAGTTCGTCGTTATCAGACATGGCCATTGAGGATGTAGTCATAAGGTGGCGTTATTGTGCGCCCCCCCGACAGAAATCTCAACGTTTGGCCGTCTGCAGCTGACAGTTATCGAGGATGATGCGATCGCGTTTATAGACGGTAGCGGTATCGCCCTTCGACCAGAAGACGTAGACGCCGTCGGTGTAGCGCGCCCCCGAAGCCGACAGCCCCTCAGCCAGGTTCAGTTGCTGATTATCATAGATAAAACTCACCTGTTGGCGGGTATTATTGCGATGGACCGTTAACGGTTTCTGGTCGCATTGATACTCCAGCGTGTCCGTCTGCATCCGCTCGACAAACTGGTTGTAGTAGCTACAGCCCGCCAGCATAAAAGGTATAACTGCGATAAGAATTTTTTTCATTCGTTTGCCTTCGACTTTCCCGGTCACGGAGGGCACTCCGCCCTCCGCTTAACTTGTCCAGTTTACCGGTCGCGCCGTGTTTAAGATTTCAGTTAACTCCGATTCTGCGGCGGGTTAGCCGGGAAAATGGCGCCCAGCACCGTGGCTTCGCTGGCGCCGGTCACTGAGGGAAGATTACCCGGCAGCCCGGCCAGCGTGCGCCAGGCCAGCCAGGCAAAGGCCAGCGCCTCCATATCATCGCCGCTGATCCCCGCCTCATCGGTGGTGGAGACTTCGGTTCCCGGCAGCAGTGCCGCCAGGCGCGCCATTAACAAGGGGTTACGCGCGCCGCCGCCGCACACTAACAAACGCTCGCAGCCGCCGCTTAACAATACCTGCTCACTGATGGTCACAGCGGTTAATTCCGCCAGCGTGGCCTGCACATCCTGCCCACGCAGTCCCGAATAACGGGCCAGATGTTTTTCCAGCCAACCGTAATTGAAATATTCACGACCGGTGCTTTTCGGCGCCGGTAAAGCAAACCACGGATCGCTCAGCATGTCCTGCAGCAGCGGCAGCAGCACTTTACCTTCGCTGGCCCACTGGGCATCCTTATCATACGGTTTACCCTGCTGACGCCAGATCCAGGCGTCCAGCAACATATTTCCCGGCCCGGTATCATAGCCGCGCACCGGCTGCCCCGGCACCAGCAGCGACACGTTGGCGATGCCACCGATATTCAGCACCATCCGCCGTTCAATGGGATGCGCCAGCAGCGCATGATGAAATGCCGGGACCAACGGCGCCCCCTGCCCGCCAAGCGCCATATCACGTCGGCGAAAATCCCCCACCACCGTGACTCCGGTATGCGCGGCGATCTGGTTGTTGTCGCCGATTTGCAGCGTGTGCGGCGCATCGCCTTGCGGTTCATGCCATACGGTCTGTCCATGGCAGCCGATAGCGATAACGTCGGTGGGCTTGAGATTTTCCTGGCGCATCAGCGCCAGTACGGCATCGGCAAACAGCCGCCCCAGACGAGTGTCCAGACGCCCCAGTTGTGAGAGGGTCAACGACTGGCCCTGGCAAATCGCAAGGATCTCTTCTTTTATTGGGTGTGGTATGGGCCAGGTGAGACTGGCCTGCTGCGCCACGATGTTTTCGTTGATGGCGGCCAATACGACATCGATACCATCAAGGCTGGTACCGGACATAACGCCAATAAAGCGACCCGATCTCATACGTTTTTCCTTCATTCCATGACCCTCGTATACGCCTCACTCCACCATAAAGCGCCCGCTAATGCTATGTTGTTATAATACTTTTTAACAATAGAGCGACATTTCAGAGAACACCGTAAAGAACCGGCGTTTAGTTTAGGTTGAAGCATCATTAATTATTATTTTTTGTATAGTCAGGGTGGAAGCTATGCCCGCCGGCGACTAAATGCCATATAATTAACCGTATGGACGTTCAATTGAACACCTTCGGTGAACAGGAGATTCATAAATGATTTTACGTGTTTTGGCTGTATCGATGATTGGTTTTACGCTCGCAGGCTGCGTGAGCAGCAGCGGCCTGTCCGGCGACGTTTATTCCGCATCTGAAGCCAAACAGGTGCAGAGCGTAACTTACGGTACGATTGTGCATACGCGCGCCGTGCAGATCCAGAGCGGCGACGACAGCAATGCCATCGGCGCCATTGGCGGTGCTGTGCTCGGCGGGTTCCTCGGCAACACCATCGGCGGCGGTACCGGACGCTCTCTTGCCACCGCGGCTGGCGCTGTCGCGGGCGGCGTCGCAGGCCAGGGCGTTCAGGGTGCAATGAACAAAACCCAGGGCGTAGAACTGGAAATCCGTAAGGATGATGGCAACACCATTCTGGTGGTGCAGAAACAGGGCAGCACGCCGTTCTCTGTGGGTCAGCGCGTCGCCATTGCCGGCAGCGGCAGCCAGGTCACCGTTTCTCCTCGATAACCCCCCCTTGCGATGCGGCCCGTTGCGCCGCATCGTATTTTTCAGCCGCGGTTATTCCACCGTAATAGATTCGTATTAGCAATCAGATATATTATATTCAAGTAGTTCATCAATCATTGCGCCTGCGCAATATCTTATCTCACCGCCCCCACTACTCTCAGATTGTCATAATACTTTGTCGACTGAACGTCGCTGTTGCTTTTCTCTCTGGGATCTTGCCTATGCTCAAACATGTCAATCATGTTGCTAAACGTTTTATTATATATGTTTTTATTTGCTTACTGGCCGGGTTCGGCATTGCCGGAGTGACCGCTTTTTTTCATACCAGTTTCAGCACTACCTCATCAATATTATTTCCTCTACTGACCAGCTTTCTGATGGTCTTTCATATTACTATTGCCTGTTTTATGGGCATGAAA
Source organism: Klebsiella sp. SWET4 (assembly GCF_024296565.1). NCBI lineage: Bacteria > Pseudomonadati > Pseudomonadota > Gammaproteobacteria > Enterobacterales > Enterobacteriaceae > Klebsiella > Klebsiella sp. SWET4. Next base: position 1,077,852 of record NZ_JANCOB010000001.1, read on the forward strand.
TACTGGAGCAGCAAGCGCCGCCTGTACCTTACACCTGTTGCTTTCGGCTTTGCCTGTTCAGCGCTGCTGATGCTGGGCACCCTCAGCAGCTATCCGGACTGGCTTACCTGCAGCACGACCCCGGTCATTAATCAAAATGACGCCGTTATCTATTATTTCTTTCGCAATATAATGATGGCTGTATTATTCATGTCATCTATTGTTTTGTATTACTTCCGCCAGCGCATCATGCACTCGCTGAAAGCACACATAATTACATTCGCGGCATGTATCGTTTTTACATTAACAATTATTTTTTTATCGTGGGTGTACTCCAGCCACTCGCCGTGGCTGAGCGTCAATTTTATCGACGATCTTAGCCATACCTTCACGCCGCTGTGGCAAAGTATTATCGGCTGGCTGCTGATGGCTATCTGGTTTATCACGCTTATTTTATTAATTAGCCTGAGTAAATTACGCAATATTTTCTGGTTTAGCGGCGCTTTTTTTTGCAGCGCTTATCTTTACACCCTCTTCCAGCTAGTCTCCACCGCCGGGGACCTCGATCAGACCTGGTACCAGGCGCGTTTTTTCGAAACGCTTTGTACCCTGTTCCTGATTCTGGTGCTGCTGGTCGACGTCTTTATGCTCTACCGTGAGTCTAACCATAAGTATGTCAACTCGTACCAGAACTCGATTCGCGACCCGTTGACCCGGCTTTATAACCGCAGCTTCTTCTACGACACCCTGAACCAGCAGCTGGCGAAGGTAAACCCCCAGCATCCGCTGTCAGTGATTATCAGTGACCTCGATCATTTCAAACGCATCAATGATAACTATGGCCACGTCGCCGGCGACAAGGTGATCCAGTTTGCCGCCTCGGTACTGGAGAACCATTCGCGCGCGGATGACGCTGCTGCCCGCATTGGCGGTGAGGAGTTTGCCCTGCTGCTGGTCAACACCGCCGAGAAAGACGCCCTGGCGATCGCCGAGCGTATCCGCCTGGTCGTCAACGCTGAGCAACACCCTCTGCCGGAGCGAATGACCATCAGTATGGGGTTGTATACGACGCGCGATAGAAGCGTGAGCGCAGAAACGTGCGTCGAGCGCGCAGATGCGGCCATGTATGAAGCGAAAAACAGCGGGCGTAATCGGGTGGTGGTCTGGCGTCACCCTGGCGACTAAAAAAAACGGCCCGGGGCAACCCGGGCCGCTAAAAAATTAATCTTTTGCCTGGAGATCGAGGATATTTTGTTCAAGTTTACGAATTAAGTGGAGCAACGTTTCCACTTCCTGCTTTGAGACCCCCGACAGGATTTCATCGCGGGTCTTGCCTATCACCTCTTCCATCTCATTGATCAACGGTTCAGCTTTTTCAGTGAGCTTGATGCGTTTGGCCCGCCGGTCGCTTGAACAGGTCTGGCGAGAAATAAGCCCTTTCTCCTCCAGCTGATCGAGCGTGCGCACCAGCGACGGCTGTTCAATGCCGATGGCTTTCGCCAGCTGGATCTGCGACTGCTCAGGCGGCAGCTGGTGGATGTTATGCAGCGTGACCCAGTGAGTCTGCGTTAACTCCAGAGGTTTCAGGCGATGGTCGATTAGCGCGCGCCAAACGCGGACTAAACGTGCCAGATCAGAACCAAGTGGCGATTCCAATTTCATCTCCTTATAATTAGCTTGCTAAGTTATTATACTGATTTTAGAATAGTGTGCAGCATTTGAATTATCAAAACAAATGAATTACTTGATTCAACAAAAACCAAAACAATGATTTACACTGTTATAGCGTAGCACGCTCTGAGGTTACCCCTGTAATGGCAAAGGATTTTTGCTTGTGAAACTGAGTCTTAACACATCCGGATTGCCGCTGCAGGACCTGGTGTTCGGCGCGTCCGTCTATTTCCCTCCGCTGTTCAAAGCCGTCTTATTAGGTTTTTTTATCTGGTTGTTTTTACATCGTCAGCTGCGTGACTGGATGTATGCCGGCGACATCTGGCATCCCCTGCTGATGGATCTCTCCCTGTTCGCGCTCTCGGTCTGTCTGGCCCTGGTGTTACTGATTGCCTGGTGATCTCCTTGCTATGAAAAAACTAAAATATCTGTCAACGCTGTTGGTTGCGGCCATCGCCCTGATCGCCGCATGGCTGTTATGGAATTTCTACACCCAGTCCCCCTGGACCCGCGACGGCAAAGTGCGTGCAGAGCAGGTCGGGATCACCCCTCAGGTCTCCGGTAGCATTCTGCAGTTGAACGTGACGGACAACCAACGGGTCAACGCCGGGGATGTTCTGTTCACTATCGACGACACCCCCTACCGTATCGCCGTGCTGAACGCCCAGGCGCAGCAGGCGAAAGCGCAAGCCGAGGTAGCGAAAGCGCAGGCTGAGCAAACGAAGGCCGCCAGCGAGGCACGTCGTCGTCGCAACCTGTCGCAGAATGCGATCTCGGCTGAAGATCTTGAGAATGTCAACACCGCGCTGAATACGGCCACCACCAACCTGGCGGCCGCCAGAGCGGGACTGGGCGTCAGCGAAGCGATGCTGAAACATGCGCAATGGCAGCTAAGCCAAACAACGGTCAAAGCGCCAGTGGACGGCTGGGTGACCAACCTCTCCACCCGCGTCGGCGATTACGCCACTACCGGCCACCCGGTCTTTGCTCTGGTAGACAGCCACTCGTTTTACGTGCTGGGCTACTTTGAAGAGACCAAACTGCGTCATATCCGCATCGGCGATCCGGCGCAGATTATTCTCTACAGTAATCAGCAGACGCTGCACGGGCATGTCGCCAGCATCGGCCGAGCAATTGTCGATCAGAGCGTGGAACAGGGAACCGGGCTGGTGGCCAACATCAAACCGAATATCCCCTGGGTACGCCTCGCGCAGCGCGTTCCGGTGCGGATTGCCTTTAATGAGCTACCGGCGGACGTCACTCTGGTCTCCGGCACCACCTGCACTGTCTCGATCGGCGGGCAGTAATGAATCTGCAGGCCCTGTCGTGGTGCACACTGCCCTGGGTTAAAGCCACCCGTCCACAGTGGCGATACGCGTTGCGTAACGGCATCGCTATGTGTCTCGCGTTAAGCATCGCCTACGCGCTGGATCTCGATGAGCCGTACTGGGCGATGACCTCAGCGGCAGTGGTCAGCTTTCCCACCGTCGGCGGCGTGATCAGTAAAAGCTTTGGCCGCATCGCCGGCAGCCTGCTCGGCGCCTGCGCCGCCCTGCTGCTGGCGGGCCATACGCTGAACGATCCCTGGCTGTTTCTGTTCAGTATTTCCGGCTGGCTGGCGCTGTGCACCTGGGCCTGCGCGCTGTTCACCAACAACGTGGCCTACGCCTTTCAGCTTGCCGGCTATACCTGCGCCATCATCGCGTTTCCGGTGATTAACATCAGCGACAGCTACGAACTTTGGGTGATCGCTCAGTCGCGCGTCTGCGAAGTCATCGTTGGGATCCTCTGCGGCGGACTCATGATGATGATCCTGCCCAGCACCTCCGACGGCAGCAACCTGCTGACGGCCCTGAAAACCATGCACGCCCGGCTGCTGGAGCACGCCAGCCTGCTGTGGGTGCCGGAGACGACGGATGCCATCCGCACCGCTCACGAAAGCGTGATTGGTCAGATCCTCACCATGAACCTGCTGCGCATCCAGGCCTTCTGGAGTCACTACCGCTTCCGTCGGCAGAATCCCCTGCTGAACTACCTGCTGCATCAGCAGCTCCGAATGACCAGCGTCATTTCCAGTCTGCGACGTATGTTGCTGAACTGGCCGGACGCGCCGGCGAACACTCGTCAGGTGCTGGAGTCGCTGCTTGCTGAACTCGCTGCTCCCCATGCTGACAGCTATCATGTCGCCCGCATTCTGGCGCCTCTGGCGCCGCCGCCGGATGCCGATTACCGTCATATCGCCTTTTGGGCGCGACTGCGCTATTTCTGTCGCATTTATCTGGAAAGCAGTCGCTGGATCCGCCGGGTAGAGAATGCGTCGGCGATCGCCGAGTTCAACGTACCTTCGGCGCCAGCCCTGGCCCGCCACACCGACCAGGCAGAGGCCTTGCTCAATGGCATCCGTACTTTTTGCGCGCTGGTGGCGATTGGCGCATGGGGGATCAGCACCCAGTGGACCAGCTGCGCGGCTGCCCTGACCCTGGCCTCCATCTGCTGCGTGCTCTATTCGGTCTCGGCTTCGCCGTTTCGATCGCTGACGCTGCTAATGCAGACCCTGGTGCTGCTGTCGCTGTTCAGTTTTGTGGTGAAGTTCGGCCTGATGGTGCAGATAACCGACCTGTGGCAGTTTCTGCTATTTCTGTTCCCGCTGCTGACCACCATGCAGTTGCTCAAGCTACAGTGGCCCAAATATGCCGGCCTGTGGGGACAGCTTATCGTGTTTATGGGCTCGTTTATCTCCGTCACCAATCCGCCGGTGTACGACTATGCGGCTTTTTTCAATGATAACTTAAGCAAGATTGTCGGCGTGGGCTTTGCCTGGCTGGCTTTTGCGGTGCTCAGTCCGGGATCGGATGCCCGTAAAGGACGGCGTCATATCAGAGCGTTACGGCGTCACTTTGTCGATCAGCTCAGCCGACATCCCCAGCACAGCGAACATGAATTTGAATCGCTGGTGTACCACCATGTCAGCCAGCTCAGTCAGAGTAAAGATGCCCTGGCACGGCGCTGGTTACTACGTTGGGGGGTGGTGCTGCTCAACTGCTCGCACGTCGTCTGGCAGCTTCGGGAATGGGAAACCCGCTCCGATCCCCTCGCCCAGGTGCGCGACCTGTGCATCAATTTGCTGCGCGATGTGATGAGCGAGCGCGGCGTGCAGCAGCGCCCGCTGGCCTCCACCCTGCAGGAGCTGCTGCGGATCTGCGACGTCCTGAACCACCATCATCAGCCAGCGGCCCGGGAGCTGGCCGCCGCAATCTGGCGACTGTATTGCGCCCTGTCACAGCTGGAACAGGCCCCGATCGCCGGCACGATTGGCGAAAAGACTACTTAATCACCCCGCAGGCAAACCGCTCGCCGCCGCCGCCCAGCGGCTGCGGGTTGTCGGCCATATTATCCCCGCCCACGTGGACCATCAGCGCTTTCCCCTTCACCTCATCCAGCGTTTTCAGACGTGGGGCAATAATTGGCTGGTCGGCCACGCCCGCGTCGTTGACCACCAGCAGAGGCAAATCGCCAAGATGCCCGGTGCCCAGCGGCCCTTCGTGTTTCCCGGTATGTTGCGGGTCATAATGTCCGCCCGCCGCCCCGGCGGCCACCGCTTTGCCCTCTTTCATCGCCGGCTGGCAGCTGCCTTCGGCATGAATATGAAAGCCGTGCTTGCCCGGCGGCAATGCCCGCAGTTCGGGGGCGAACTCGAGGCCGCGGTCGGTTTCGGTGATTTTTACACTGCCGATGGACTGCCCGACGCCCTGGGGGGTCACGAGATTAAGTTGAACATCTTCACTGACGGCCTGTGCGCCAGCGCAAAATGCGAGGGATAAGATCGCGAGAATACATCGTTGCATAACACCTCCGGATGGCTGTCTCCCTGTTAAGTGTAAACCAGGAACGCCTTTCCGGAGGCGAAATGCCCGTTACGGTACGTCGTAACCGAGCGCGGCTTTGCGGATACGGAACCACTGCTGACGGGTCATGCTAAGTTTTTCGGCCACGATCGCGGAACGCACGCGTTCGATTTTGCCCGAGCCGATAATCGGCAGCGGCTGCGAGGGCAGACGCAATATCCAGGCGTAGACCACCTGCTCGATGCTGTCGGCATTGAGCTCATGCGCTACCTGCGCCAGCTCATCGCGCAGCGGCTGGAAGCCCTCTTCATTGAACAGGCGTCCGCCGCCAAGGCAGGACCACGCCATCGGACGAATACGCAGCTGCTGCAGCTGATCGAGCGTGCCGTCGAGCAGCAGCGGCTGATGCACCGGCGAGATTTCGACCTGATTGGTGGCCAGGGTAAACGGCAGGCGCGACTGCAGAAGAGTGAACTGGGCTGGGGTAAAGTTAGATACGCCAAAGTGGCGCACTTTTCCGCTGTGATGCAGCGCGAGGAACGCCTCAGCCACTTCATCGGCATTCATTAGCGGATCCGGCCGATGGATCAGCAGCAGATCGAGATGGTCCGTCGCCAGATTACGCAGCGATTGCTCAGCGCTCAGCACGATGTGGTCGCGGTCGGTGATATAGTGGCCGATGGTGTTTTCAGCCCGCGCCCGGGTGGCGATGCCGCATTTGCTGACAATTTCCATGCGATTACGCAGATGCGGCGCCAGCTTCAGCGCTTCGCCAAAGGCAGCCTCACACTGATAATCACCATAGATATCGGCGTGATCGACAGTGGTTACGCCTAAATCGAGATGCTGTTCAATAAAGCTGACCAGCTCGCCTGGCGACATTTTCCAGTCCATCAGACGCCAGTAGCCCATCACAAAACGCGAAAATTCCGGCCCCTGGGGAGCCATAGCAATACGCTGAACCATAACCGCTTCCTCAATAAAAAAGTGTACTGAGTATACGTACTTTTTGGTTTAAAACAGTGAGGGTTGCTGCGGTTCTTCCGCCGGTTCCGGCTTGTTCGCGCGTATTTTGCGCAGCAGCCGTTGGCGGCAGAGACGCAACACCTCCTGTTTCTGCGCATCGCTCATCGTTTGCCAGTTAAAACGTTCCTCACGGCTGCGGAAACAGCCGCGACAGTAGCCGCGCTCGTCGGTCTGACATATTCCCCGGCACGGGCTCTGCACCGGGAAAAACTCTAACTGCTCTGCCACCACACGCCTCCTGTCCCCTCGTCTCCTTTCATTGAAGACGTTTCCCCGCGCCGACGCAAATTTTGTTCACTACGTGCTGCGCCAGCTAACATTTTTCCGCCGACGCTTGCATTAGACCAATCGGTCTACTACAGTGTGCTCCATGAACAGACACAGCGAATGCGATACCCGAGAACATATCCTGGTCACCGGCGAGCAGCTCTGCATGCATCGCGGTTTTACCGGAATGGGCTTGAGCGAACTTCTGAAGACGGCGGAAGTGCCTAAGGGCTCTTTCTACCATTACTTCCGCTCTAAAGAAGCCTTCGGCGTCGCGCTGCTCGAACATCACTACACCGGATATCTGCAGCGCCTGGTCGACCACTTCGATCATGGCGACGGCAACTATCGTGACCGCCTGCTGGCTTATTATCAGCACACGCTGAATCAGTTCTGCCAGCAGGGGATTATTAGCGGCTGTCTTACCGTCAAGTTGTCGGCAGAGGTTTGCGACCTGTCGGAAGATATGCGTACCGCCATGGACCATGGTGCCAGTCAGATTATCGCCCTGCTGGGCGACGCGCTGGAGAAAGGACGTCAGGAAGGCAGTCTGGCGTTTGACGGCGAGGCCATGACCCTGTCGCAGGTGCTGTATTCCCTGTGGCTCGGGGCCAACCTGCAGGCCAAAATTACGCGTAGCGCAAGGCCGCTGGAAAGCGCCCTTGCCCACGCCAAACAGATTATTGCGGCGCCTGCGGTATAACAGGCGTTTTTATTTCATCAGTTACTAGACGACCGGTCTACTCAGGAGTCACTATGTCGGAAGCAAAATTATTCAGCCCGTTGAAAGTCGGTGCGGTCACCGTCCCTAATCGCGTATTTATGGCGCCGTTGACGCGTCTGCGTAGCATCGAGCCGGGCGATATCCCTACCCCGCTGATGGGCGAATACTACCGCCAGCGCGCCAGCTCCGGCCTGATCATCACCGAAGCGACGCAGATTTCTGCCCAGGCCAAAGGCTATGCCGGCGCGCCGGGCCTGCACAGCCCGGAGCAGATTGCCGCCTGGCAGAAAATCACCGCCGGTGTTCATGCGGAAAATGGCCGTATCGCCGTCCAGCTGTGGCACACCGGGCGTATTTCCCATAGCAGCCTGCAACCTGGCGGCGGCGCGCCGGTAGCGCCTTCCGCGCTGAGCGCCGGTACTCGCACCTCCCTGCGCGATGAAAACGGCCATGCTATTCGCGCCGACACCTCGATGCCGCGTGCCCTGGAAACCGAAGAGATCCCGGGGATCGTCGACGATTTCCGTCAGGCGGTCGGCAATGCCCGTGACGCTGGCTTCGATCTGGTTGAGTTGCACTCGGCCCACGGCTATCTGCTGCACCAGTTCCTCTCGCCGTCGGCGAACCAGCGTACCGATCAGTACGGCGGCAGCGTGGAGAACCGTGCCCGTCTGGTACTGGAAGTGGTCGACGCCGTGAGCAAAGAGTGGAGCGCTGACCGGATCGGCATCCGCGTGTCGCCGATTGGCAGCTTCCAGAATGTGGATAATGGCCCGAACGAAGAAGAAGACGCGCTGTATCTGATTAGCGAACTGGCGAAACGCGGTATCGCCTATCTGCACATGTCCGAGCCGGACTGGGCGGGCGGCAAGCCGTACAGCGAAGCCTTCCGTCAGAAAGTTCGCGACCGCTTCCCGGGCGTGATCATTGGCGCTGGCGCCTACACGGTAGAAAAAGCTAACGATCTTATCAATAAAGGGCTCATTGATGCTGTGGCCTTTGGCCGCGATTACATCGCCAACCCGGATCTGGTGGCCCGTCTGCAGAAAAAAGCGGCGCTCAACCCCCAGCGCCCGGAAACTTTCTATGGCGGCGGCGCGGAAGGCTACACCGACTACCCTACGCTGTAATCCCTCCATTGATAGCGGCGACGTATCGCCGCTATACTCAAGGTTCTGATCTATCAAATAAACTGCATAGGGGACATTATGCGCTTACTCCACACCATGCTGCGCGTTGGCGACCTGCAACGTTCTATCGACTTCTATACCAACGTGTTGGGCATGAAGCTGCTGCGCACCAGCGAAAACCCGGAGTACAAGTACTCCCTCGCCTTTGTCGGCTACGGCGAAGAGAGCGAAACCGCGGTGATCGAACTGACCTACAACTGGGGCGTGGACAGCTATGAGCTGGGCACCGCCTACGGCCATATCGCGCTGAGCGTCGACAACGCCGCCGAAGCCTGCGAACGGATCCGCCAGAACGGGGGCAACGTCACCCGTGAAGCCGGCCCGGTAAAAGGCGGCACCACCGTCATCGCCTTCGTGGAAGATCCGGACGGTTACAAAATCGAGCTCATTGAAGAGAAAGATGCCGGCAAAGGTCTGGGCAACTAACGCTTCCCGAGCCAGGCCTCTTTAATGCCATGGCTCGCCCGGGCGCTGCGGCGCCCGTTGTTTTCACCCCTGCCTGCTGCAAGCCGCGGCAAAATTTGCCATAATGCGCGCTACTTTTTTCCAGCTAAGAGAATCTGATGTCCGAGAATGCTCAACTGAATGGTCTGTGCGACCGTTTCCGCGGTTTTTATCCGGTGGTGATTGATGTTGAAACCGCAGGATTTAATGCCAAAACCGACGCCCTGCTGGAGATCGCCGCCATTACGTTGAAGATGGATGAGCAAGGCTGGCTGATGCCCGACGAAACGCTGCATTTCCATGTTGAACCTTTCGAGGGCGCCAATCTGCAGCCCGAAGCGCTGGCCTTTAACGGAATTAACCCGCACGACCCGGAGCGCGGCGCCGTCAGCGAATACGATGCCCTGCATGCCATCTTCAAAATGGTACGCAAAGGGATGAAAGAGAGCGACTGCAGCCGGGCCATCATGGTGGCGCACAATGCCACCTTTGACCACAGCTTCACCATGACCGCCGCCGAACGCGCGGGGCTAAAACGCAACCCGTTCCATCCGTTTGTTACCTTCGACACCGCCGCGCTGAGCGGGCTGGCGCTGGGCCAGACGGTGCTGTCCAAAGCCTGTATCGCCGCGGGTATGGCGTTCGATGGCGCGCAGGCCCACTCCGCCCTGTACGATACCGAGCAGACGGCGCAGCTGTTTTGTGAGATTGTGAACCGCTGGAAGCGTCTGGGCGGCTGGCCGCTGCCCGTGGCCACCCCGGAGTAATAAAAAAAGCGACTTCCTGGAAGTCGCTTTTTTACGGATGGCGGGAATTACTCCGCTTTCGGCTCGTCGGTGTGGTACTTCGCCGCCGTCTCTTTGATCAGCTGCTGCAGTTCACCGCGCTGGTACATTTCGATGACGATATCGCAGCCGCCCACCAGTTCACCGTCTACCCACAGCTGCGGGAAAGTCGGCCAGTTGGCGTATTTAGGCAGCTCGGCGCGGATATCCGGGTTCTGCAGGATATCAACGTAAGCAAAACGTTCGCCACAGGCGGACAGCGCCTGAACGGCCTGGGCAGAGAAACCGCAGCTTGGCAGCTTCGGCGACCCTTTCATGTACAACAGGATCGGGTTTTCAGCGATTTGGCGTTGGATCTTTTCTAAAGTCGAGCTCATTGTCGTGCTTCCTTAAACTTCTTTCTACGGCAGTAACTTGTCATTGTAGCGTCCTGTAGGCAGGACGGATAATAACATTTTTTTCACTATTCATATTTTATCTTCTGTTGCGCGAAGTTGCCTTAAAAATATCATTTTGCCGTCGCAGGCGGGCGCTCATTGCGCATTTTCTGTGCGAGACGGTCAATGTCTGACGCGTTTTCTTGCAATCGTTAACCAATCGACATTTTTGATACAAAAGAATATTAACTTTCCGGGTTTTTATGCTTTAGAATCATTCCGGTTTGTCATTCATCGTCAGGCATTTGTACATGTCTGTAATTAATCAGGGGATTGCTCAGTGGCGCGGCTAAACAAAATCGCGATATCGCTCTGTGCATTACTGTTCACATCTATCTCATTCACGCCACTGGCTCAGGCGTCAGGGCATACGCACGCCTCCGCTTCGCCAAAAGCGTTGCCCGCGAAAAGTGGCTCAGAGCGCAAGAAAAAAGCTACCAGTCAAAAAAGTAAAACCACCGCTAAAACCACCAGTAAAAAGTCCTCGAGCACCCGGCTCCCTTCCCGCACTACCGCAGCAAGCCAAACCGCACTTCATCGTCAGGCCGCCGGCGCGACGAAAAAATGCGTGCTGCGTAAAGGTTATAAAAAGCAGTGCGCGAAAACGGTCGCCGCCAGCGCCGAGCCGACCCTGGCGCTGAACAGCGTCAAAAGTAAATGCGTGGTGCGTAAGGGCTATAAAAAACGCTGTAAACCTGAGGCCAGCGATGCGAATTTAACGATCGCCGACGCCCATAAAGTCCGGGTGCAGAAAGCGCAAAGTACCGCCATGAACAAATTGATGGGCCAGTTGGGTAAACCCTATCGCTGGGGCGGCACCTCGCCACGTACCGGCTTTGACTGCAGCGGACTGGTTTATTACGCCTATAAGGACCTGGTTAAAATTCACATCCCGCGTACGGCTAATGAAATGTACCACCTGCGCGATGCGCGTCCGGTGGATCGTGATGAACTGCAGAGCGGCGATTTGGTCTTCTTCCGCACCCGCGGACGCGGTACTGCCGACCACGTTGGCGTCTACGTCGGCAACGGGAAATTTATTCAGTCACCACGCACAGGTCGTGATATACAAATCACCTCCCTGAGCGAGGATTACTGGGTTCGCCATTATGTTGGCGCTCGTCGCGTCATGACGCCGAAAACCATTCGCTGATCCTGGTCTGCCGCTACGGCGGCAGACCGCCTCACCTGCGCGTCTTTCCCTTCTACCGTCAAAGGATACTGCATATTCATCTCCTTGCCCGGCGCTTCCCGACGATAGCGGGTGGGCGACATACCAAAGTGACGGTGAAAGGTCCGGCAGAAAGCGGCCTGTCCGTCGTATCCCAGGCACTGAGAAATACTCTGTATCGACGCCTGCGTCTGCGTTAAATAGATTGTCGCAATGGTCATTTTTCGCCGACTGACGTAGTTCGCCAGCGTGCAGCCGGTCACCATGGCGAACTGCCGCTGGAAATACCAGTGCGAATAACCGGACTTTTTCGCAATCGTGCTTACCGGCAGGGTGTCTAAAATATGGGCTTCGATCCAGTCAACGATCCCCTGTACAACCGGGATCATCTTCGGGCTCACCACCTCACCTGTTTTTGCCATCGTAGCCATCCTGTGGGAAATTCATGTCGGCGGTCATATTTGTCATACAAATAGCAAAATAGACAATGAATTATTGGCATAGCGGCGATTGCCTGGGCGCATATTTTAATTAAGTCATTAATTTTAAAGGCATATCACCCTCAACCATGATGCGCGGCTGCGATCGTCAGAGAAAAAAACAGAAGACGTTAAACCTTCCCTGCGAGAGTCGGAAAAGCGCAGACGGCGTCTCCTTATACATTTTTGCAACATCTGCGAGCGGTTTGACGCCTCGCCCCGTAGAAAACGGTTAAGCCTTCATCAGTTGCGCCTGCGGCAATAGCCTTTATCGTTGTAAGGCTTTTCACTGCTTGCGGCAAATGTTAACATTCTCAATACAATAACAGCCCGTGACGCGACAGCGTCGGGTGGCCAGAACACGATTCAGATGAAAACCTCATCTTGTCAATGTGAGATAAAACAAAAAGTTATAAGGAGAGTAGCAATGTCGTTTGAATTACCTGCATTACCATATGCAAAAGACGCCCTGGCGCCGCACATTTCCGCAGAAACCCTGGAATATCACTACGGTAAACACCACCAGGCGTATGTCACTAACCTCAACAACCTGATCAAAGGCACTGCGTTCGAAGGCAAATCTCTCGAAGAGATAGTCCGCACTTCTGAAGGCGGCGTATTCAACAACGCAGCCCAGGTCTGGAACCACACCTTCTACTGGAACTGCCTGGCGCCGAACGCCGGCGGCGAACCGGAAGGCGAGTTAGCGGCCGCGATTGCCAAATCCTTCGGCAGCTTTGCGGATTTTAAAGCCAAATTTACCGATGCCGCAGCGAAAAACTTCGGCGCGGGCTGGACCTGGCTGGTCAAAAATGCCGACGGCAGCCTGGCTATCGTCTCCACCAGCAACGCCGGCACCCCGCTGACCACCGACGCGAAGCCGCTGCTGACCGTTGACGTCTGGGAACACGCCTACTACATCGACTACCGCAATGCCCGTCCAAGCTACCTGGACCATTTCTGGGCGCTGGTTAACTGGAAGTTTGTTGCGGCCAACCTGGCGGCATAAACGACAAACCGCAGTAGGGTCTCCCCGGCTGCGGTTTTTTTTAGCCCTTCCCTACACTCGCGTTACTGGCGGGCAAAGGCCTCTTCCGGCTGCGCTCGTCCGCTGAACCAGACCAGCAGCAGCGCCAGACCGGCGATAATCGCCCCCATCACCGGCACAAACGCATAGCCCAGTCCGCCAGAGATCACCGCCCCACCGGCGGCGGCGCCCAGCGCGTTGCCGAGGTTGAACGCGCCGATATTCACCGAAGAAGAGAGCCCCGGCGCTTCATGCGCCACGCGCATGACCCGCATCTGCAGCGGCGGAACCACCGCAAAGGTGGCTGCGCCCCAGACAATCATGCTGATGGCCGCTCCAGCCTGGGATTGCGCCAGCAGCGGGATCGCCAGCATGATCGCCATCAGCAGCAGCAGAAAGCCTTTCAGCGTGCCAGAGACCGACCGATCGGCGAATTTGCCGCCCAGATAGTTGCCCAGCGAAAAACCAACGCCAATCAGCACCAGCATCGCGGTAATAAACAGCGATGAAGCGTGGGTCAGCGTATTGAGCACTGGCGAGATATAGGTATACAGCGTAAACATTGCCCCGGCACCGAGCACGGTAGTCAGCAAGGCGGAGAGTACCTGCGGGCGTAGCAGGACTGAAAGCTCTTTTTTGACATCCGGGCGCTCACCGGCGCTGCCCTTCGGCAGAGAGAACCACAGACTGACCATCGCCAGCAGGCCTAACCCCGCTGTGGCCAGGAAGGACATCCGCCAGCCGATGGTTTCGCCAAGCCAGGTGGCCGCCGGTACACCGCCGATGTTGGCGATGGTGAGCCCCATAAACATCGTGGCTACCGCGCTGGCCTGCTTATGCTTTGGCACGACGCTGGCTGCGACCACTGATCCCAGGCCAAAGAAAGCACCGTGGTTGAGGCTGGTAATAATGCGCGACAGCAGCAAGGTGGTGTAATCCGGCGCAATGGATGACAACAGGTTGCCGACGGTGAAGATCCCCATCAGAAAAATCAGCGCATTGCGCCGTGCGCGATGCGACAACAGCAGCGTCATCAGCGGTGCGCCGACCATGACGCCGATGGCATACGCACTGATCAGCATTCCCGCTACCGGTATCGAGACGTCCACACCTTTCGCAATCACCGGCAGCAATCCCATTGGGGAGAACTCCGTGGTACCGATGCCAAAGGCGCCGATCGCCAGCGCAAGTAAAGGAAAGTTGATTTTCATTCAATGACTCCATCAGACCGTCAGAGAGGACGGCGTAACATCAGAAGCCAAAAGCATGACATCAATCACAAAAAAACAAAAGTGAACGAAATGACAAAAGATTTTTGCAGAATTGATAATAATGGCGGGATACGGGGAGGAGGCCGCGCTCCTCCCTCACTGGAACATTAGTGCAGTATGGCGGTCAGGCTGAAAGCAACGATCACGCCGAGGGCAATAACCGTGGTGATCAGCGAAAACTTTAAATTGGTATCCATCATTTTTCCCTCTTGTTATCCCCACACCAAAAGTGAGCTTGCTCATTTTTGCACAAAAAATCGCAAAAATCTTCCGGGATTTAGGGCGATGCACATTTTTGCTCTTCCACTTTGCCCCAAGATCGGACAAAATCCCACGCTAATTTAAAAGCGTATCGGCCATTGACCCCTTCCTGTCGTTCTGTGTCGTTTTCCCGACGTGATGCAATGTTGAAAATTGTATTCAGGGTGTGTGTAGGCAAACGTTTACGTATCGATGATCAGGCGATCAGGTCAAGGCATGGAGTGAGATGTAATGGCAACTATTAAAGATGTAGCGAAGCGCGCAAACGTTTCCACTACAACTGTATCACATGTAATTAACAAAACCCGTTTCGTTGCCGAAGAGACGCGCAATGCGGTGTGGGCGGCGATCAAAGAGCTGCACTACTCGCCGAGCGCCGTGGCCCGCAGCCTGAAAGTCAATCATACAAAATCGATTGGTCTGCTGGCGACCAGTAGCGAAGCCGCCTATTTTGCTGAAATTATTGAGTCTGTTGAAAAGAGCTGCTTCCAGAAGGGCTACACCCTGATCCTCGGCAACGCATGGAACGATCCGGAAAAACAGCGCGCCTATTTGTCGATGATGGCACAGAAGCGTGTCGACGGCCTGCTGGTGATGTGTTCCGAATATCCGGATTCGGTATTGAGCATGCTGGAAGAGTATCGCCATATCCCGATGGTGGTGATGGACTGGGGCGAAGCAAAAGCCGACTTCACCGATGCGGTGATCGATAACGCCTTCCAGGGCGGCTATATCGCCGGACGCTACCTGATTGAACGTGGCCATCGTGAAATCGGCGTGATCCCGGGTCCGCTGGAGCGCAACACCGGCGCAGGCCGCCTGGCCGGCTTTATGCAGGCGATGAAAGAGGCGCATATCAGCGTGCCGGAAAACTGGATTGTGCAGGGCGACTTCGAGCCGGAGTCCGGCTACCGTGCTATGCAGCAGATCTTAAGCCAGCAGCACCGTCCGACGGCGGTGTTCTGCGGCGGCGATATCATGGCGATGGGCGCTATCTGCGCGGCGGATGAAATGGGGCTGCGGGTGCCGCAGGACATTTCGCTGATCGGTTATGATAATGTGCGTAACGCCCGCTATTTCAGCCCGGCTTTAACCACTATTCATCAGCCGAAAGATTCCCTGGGCGAAGCCGCATTTAACATGCTGTTGGATCGTATCGTTAATAAGCGTGAAGAGTCGCAGTCTATCGAAGTGCATCCTCGTCTGGTCGAACGCCGCTCCGTGGCGGATGGCCCGTTTGTCGATTATCGCCGCTAAGACGTTTGCGGGCGCATATTATTCCGGCGCCCGCAGCCATTCCCGATTCAGCGTGTCGCTGTCCCCCAGATAGTCGAGCATCCAGTTCAGCGCCGGTGAGGCATCACTCTGCTGCCAGGTCAGACAGCAGGCGGCATCCGGGAACGGATTCTCCAGCGCCAGCGCGGTCCACACGCCGCGATCTACCCATGGTCGGGCGAAATGGCTCGGCACCATGCCGACGCAGAGGCCCGCCGACAGACAGGTGGCCGACGATTCCCAGTCGGGGACCACCACCCTCTTCTGGTTATCCAGCAGCCAGGTTGTTCGTTTGGGCAGTGAACGTGACGTATCCTCCCGCACCAGTGACGGCCAGTTACGCAGGACATCATCGCTCAGGGGTCCCTCCATCTTCGCCAGCGGGTGATCGCTCGCCACCACGCAGTCCCAGCTCAGCATCCCCATATCGCGAAACGCATAGCGGCCCCCGACCGGAATAGATCGCGTTGCGCCAATCGCCAGTTCTACACGGCCGTCGGCCAGCGCATCCCATACGCCGTTGAACACTTCCTGGAAAACGATGAGCTCGACGTCGGGAAAATGGCGATAGAAATCGACGATCATCTG
This sequence comes from Klebsiella sp. SWET4, assembly GCF_024296565.1. Lineage (NCBI taxonomy): Bacteria > Pseudomonadati > Pseudomonadota > Gammaproteobacteria > Enterobacterales > Enterobacteriaceae > Klebsiella > Klebsiella sp. SWET4. The sequence goes on from NZ_JANCOB010000001.1 coordinate 1,094,292, forward strand.
GCGCATCCGCGCCGGTTTCACAATATCATCCACCGCGATCGACAGCTGCCCGCGCCAGCCGTTGGCGATTTGCTGGCACTGCTGGCGGGTGATCTGCATTTTTTTGATAACAGAGCGCCCTTCCTGTAAGAACCAGACCCCTGCGGGCGTCAGCTCCACATCACGATGGCGGCGCTCAAACAAGGGAACGGCCAGCCACTCTTCAAGCTGACGCACGGTATAGCTGATGGCGGAGGGCACCCGGTGCAGCTCCTGCGCGGCCGCGCTGAAGCTGCCGTTGCGGGCCACGGCATCAACCACTTCCAGAGAGTATTCAGACCACATTTTCTGCCTGCAAAATTTTTGAATGCATGTGACAAATATTAGCGTTTCACAAGCCACAATGCACTCCCTACACTCTGCGGCATCGTACCTGTACTCCAAAAATGAGAACGTTATGTCACAACCTGGGAAAGGATTTTTAGTCTGGCTGGCCGGCCTGAGCGTGCTGGGCTTTCTGGCCACCGATATGTACCTGCCGGCGTTTGCCGCCATGCAGCAGGATCTCAATACCTCCGCTGCCTCCATCAGCGCCAGCCTGAGCCTGTTCCTCGCCGGCTTCGCGCTGGGGCAGCTGTTCTGGGGGCCGCTGTCGGACCGCTATGGGCGCAAACCGGTGCTGTTGAGCGGCCTGGCAATTTTCGCGGCCGGCTGTCTGGGGATGCTGTGGGTGCACAACGCTACCCTGATGCTGGCGCTGCGCTTTTTGCAGGCGATTGGCGTCTGTGCCGCGGCCGTTACCTGGCAGGCGATGGTCACCGATTACTATCCTGCCCAGCGTACGAACCGCATCTTCGCCACCATTATGCCGCTGGTAGGACTGTCGCCAGCGCTGGCCCCGCTGCTGGGTAGCTGGCTACTGGTGCACTTCGAGTGGCAAGCCATCTTCGCAACCCTGTTTGCCATCACTCTGCTGCTGATGCTGCCTGCCCTGCGCCTGAAGGCAGCCGCAAAGTCGGTAGCAGTGACGCAGCAGAAGATCACCTTTCTCGCGCTGCTGCGCTCCCGGGAATACAGCGGCAACGTCCTGATCTACGCCGCCTGCTCCGCCAGCTTCTTCGCCTGGCTTACCGGTTCACCTTTTATCCTGCACGAAATGGGCTATGGCCCAACCGCTATCGGCCTGAGCTATATCCCACAGACCATCGCCTTTCTGGTGGGCGGCTATGGTTGTCGCGCGCTGCTGCAAAAATGGTCAGGACAACAGATGCTGCCGTGGCTGCTGGTGGTCTTCGCCGTCAGCGTTGCCGCCACCTGGCTGGTCGGCCTGCAAACGCATGCCTCGCTGGTGGCGTTAATGATCCCGTTCTGCATGATGGCGGTGGTCAACGGCGGGATCTATCCCATTGTGGTCGCCCAGGCGCTGAAACCCTTCCCGCAGGCAACGGGCCGCGCGGCGGCGCTGCAGAATACGCTGCAGCTGGGATTGTGCTTCCTGACCAGTTTGCTGGTATCGGCGCTGATCGCCACGCCGCTGCTGACCACCACCAGCGTGATGCTGGTCTCGATTGGCTTAGCCGGAATCGGCTATCGCCTGCAGCAAACGCCGGAGCTGACCCCCCACTCTTCCCACGCGTAACGCCCATCGCCGTTGCCCGGACCAGTCGTTAGCATGCTAAGAAAATTTTATTGAAAGCCAGTACTTAGCGTCCTATACTGGATCCGGGTTCACATAAATAGAAAATAGTTAAATATTAACGGATGCAGGATGCCTCCGTTTCACCATGGAAGGCCTTTCGGCAAGGGTTATCTCCCTTCCTCTGTTCTACGTCGGATAGCGACTTCACGGATTATCCGTGAGATTTCTCACAAAGCCAAAAAAGCGTCTACGCTGTTTTAAGGTTCTGATCACTTGGGCGTGATGGAGAAGCTATGAGTTCATCGTGTATAGAAGAAGTAAGTGTACCAAATGATGACTGGTACCGGATTGCAGCTGAATTATTGGGCCGTGCGGGAATAGAAATCAATGGCTCCGCGCCGTCAGACCTGCGAATTAAAAACCCTCTTTTCTTTAAACGTGTCCTGCAGGAGGGGTCGCTGGGGTTAGGCGAAAGCTATATGGACGGCTGGTGGGACTGCGAGCGTCTGGATATATTCTTCCACAAAGTGCTTCGCGCCGGACTGGAAAAACAGCTCCCTCACCATTTCAAAGATACACTCCGCATCGCAGGCGCTCGCCTGTTCAATCTGCAAAGTAAAAAACGCGCCTGGATTGTTGGCAAAGAGCATTACGATCTCGGCAACGATCTCTTCAGCCGAATGCTTGACCCCTACATGCAGTATTCCTGCGGATACTGGAAAGAGGCGCAAACCCTCGAAGCGGCGCAGCAGGCTAAACTGGACCTCATCTGTCGTAAGCTGGAGCTTGAGCCGGGGATGCGGGTACTGGACATCGGCTGTGGATGGGGCGGGCTCGCCGAGTATATGGCGCGAAATTACCAGGTCAGCGTTGTCGGCGTGACCATCTCCGCCGAGCAGCAAAAGATGGCCCAGGCGCGCTGCGCTGATCTTGACGTGGAGATTCGGCTCCAGGACTATCGCGATCTGCACGACAGCTTTGACCGTATCGTCTCCGTCGGTATGTTCGAGCACGTGGGACCGAAAAATTACGCCACCTACTTTGAGGTCGCGGATCGTAATTTGAAACCCAACGGCCGTTTCTTACTGCACACCATCGGTTCCAAAGTCACCGACCATAACGTCGACCCGTGGATCGATAAATATATCTTCCCCAACGGCTGTCTGCCGTCGGTTCGGCAGATCGCCGATGCCAGCGAGAAGCACTTTGTGATGGAAGACTGGCATAACTTCGGCGCCGATTATGACACCACCCTGATGGCCTGGTATGAGCGTTTTCTCGCCAGCTGGCCGGAAATTGCCGATAACTATTCTGAACGTTTCAAACGGATGTTCAGCTATTATCTGAACGCCTGCGCCGGCGCCTTCCGCGCCCGTGACATTCAGCTCTGGCAGGTAGTGTTCTCGCGCGGCATTGAACATGGGCTACGCATCGCCCGCTAACAAAATCTCCCCCGCTCACCGGCGGGGGATTTTTTTCAGGCTTCATTCACCTTAGACGCAACGTCTTTCGCGGCCAGCACGCGTTCAACCGTATCGACAACCGCCTGAGTTTGCGGGTCAATCTCAATATTGACGCGGTCACCCAGCTTTTTCGCGCCCAGCGTGGTCCGCTGCAGCGTTTCCGGGATAAGATGCACGCAGAAGCGGGTTGCCGTCACCTCGCCCACCGTCAGGCTAATGCCATCAATACCGATGAAACCTTTATAAAGGATATATTTCATCAGCGTCGGATCCTGCACTTTAAACCAGATCTGACGGTTATTTTCGGAAGTGAGGATCTTCACGATTTCCGCGGTGGTCATAATATGGCCGGACATCAGATGCCCACCGATTTCATCACTGAATTTCGCCGCCCGCTCGACGTTCACTTCATCCCCGATCTGAATATCGCCGAGGTTGGTAATCCGCAGCGTCTCTTTCATCAAATCAAAGCTGATGTGCGCGCCGTTTATTTCGGTCACCGTCAGGCAACAGCCGTTATTGGCTACCGAGGCGCCGGTTTCCAGCCCCTCCAGCATATGCGCCGGTAGCTCCACCACATGGGTGCGAAAATTGGGTTTATCATCAATGGAGACCACTTTCGCGGTTCCCTGAACAATACCAGTAAACATGTTAGGCTCCTGTTGAAAATCATGACGGTATCATTACCGTTTTCGCTATCGGGAACAATAACAGGAGGGCAAAGCGGTTGCCAGCGCGCTTCGTGCCTCGACTCTTTTTTCACTGGCTTAATGGCTAATCCTCGCTACAATAGACTGGAAATTCCTCATTTTTATCCCCTTGCTGCCAGTTACGGCGGCTTTTTTAGTCTCAAAATAACAACAAAATAAAGGTGTTCACGTGCAGAAGTATTTCGTTGAAGCGCGTCAGTTATTAGCTCTGGCTATACCCGTCATCCTTGCGCAGGTGGCGCAGACAGCGATGGGTTTTGTCGATACCGTGATGGCGGGTGGCTACAGCGCCACGGATATGGCCGCCGTGGCCATCGGGACCTCCATCTGGCTGCCGGCGATCCTCTTTGGCCACGGGCTGCTGCTGGCGCTGACCCCGGTGGTGGCGCAGCTTAACGGCTCCGGACGGCGGGATCGCATCGCACAGCAGGTGCGTCAGGGCTTCTGGCTGGCCGGCTTTGTCTCGGTGCTGATTATGGTCGTGCTATGGAACGCCGGCTATATCATCAGCTCCATGCATAATATCGACCCGCTGTTGGCTGAGAAGGCGGTTGGCTATCTGCGCGCGCTGCTGTGGGGCGCGCCGGGCTATCTGTTCTTCCAGGTTGCCCGTAATCAGTGTGAAGGGCTGGCGAAAACCAAACCCGGGATGGTCATGGGCTTTATCGGCTTACTGGTCAACATTCCGGTGAACTATATCTTTATCTATGGTCATTTCGGCATGCCCGAGCTGGGCGGTGTCGGCTGTGGCGTAGCGACTGCTTCGGTTTACTGGGTGATGTTCGCCAGCATGCTGTGGTGGGTGCGTCGGGCGCGTTCGATGCGGGATATCCGCTGCGCCGAGCGCTTCAGCCGCCCCGATGTCGCCGTCCTGTTACGGCTGGTGCAGCTGGGGCTGCCCATTGCTCTGGCGCTGTTCTTTGAAGTCACGCTGTTTGCCGTCGTCGCGCTGCTGGTCTCCCCGCTGGGGATCATTGACGTCGCCGGTCACCAGATCGCGCTTAACTTCAGCTCATTGATGTTCGTTCTGCCGCTATCGCTGGCGGCGGCGGTCACCATTCGCGTCGGCTTCCGTCTCGGACAAGGTTCAACGATCGATGCCCAGGTTTCGGCCCGCACCGGCGTGGGCGTGGGCGTCTGTCTGGCGGTATTTACCGCTATCTTTACCGTGCTGATGCGTGAACAGATTGCCCTGCTGTATAACGATAATCCCGAGGTGGTGCTGCTGGCCTCACACCTGATGCTGCTGGCGGCTATCTATCAGATCTCCGACTCCATCCAGGTGATCGGCAGCGGCATTCTGCGCGGCTATAAAGATACCCGGTCTATCTTTTTTATTACCTTTACCGCGTACTGGGTGCTGGGTTTGCCGAGCGGCTATCTGCTGGCGTTGACCGATATGGTTGTGCCACGCATGGGGCCCGCCGGTTTCTGGTGTGGATTTATCATCGGCCTGACCTCCGCCGCCATCATGATGATGCTGCGGATGCGTTTTCTACAGCGCCAGCCCTCCAGCATCATCTTACAGCGCGCCGCGCGCTAGTCCCTGCAAAGCCCGCCCCTCCGGCGGGCTTTTTCGTTCTCCGGCATTGCGACCACGTTGTACATTCCGTTACTCCCCGACACCAAAGACTTACTGATGGCACTCCCCGAGACGCATATAGTGTGGTCAACAGCCCCGCAGTGGGGTTACTCAAGAAACCAATTCGAGGATTTCAGAATGAAAAAAGTATTAGCTCTGGTTGTTGCCGCTGCTATGGGTCTGTCATCAGTTGCTTTCGCTGCCGATGCCGCAAGCGCCACCCCGGCCGCAGCTGCCAGCCATACCACCGTTCACCATAAGAAACATCACAAAGCGGCCGCGAAACCGGCAGCCGAGCAGAAAGCCCAGGCGGCGAAGAAACACCACAAAGCCGCTGCAAAACCGGCTGCTGAGCAAAAAGCCCAGGCGGCGAAGAAACACCATAAAGCCGCTGCGAAACCGGCTGCTGAGCAAAAAGCGCAGGCGGCGAAGAAACACCATAAAGCCGCTGCGAAACCGGCAGTCGCGCAGAAAGCGCAGGCTGCGAAGAAACACCACAAAGCTGCTGCGAAACCGGCAGTCGCGCAGAAAGCGCAGGCTGCAAAGAAACATCATAAAGCGGCACACCACGCAGCTAAACCGGCGGTTAAACCTGCGGCATAATGGTCAGGGCGTTAAGGTGATAAACCGGCGCAGAACAGCGCCGGTTTTTTTTCAGGAGGACATCATGCTGCAACGCTATCGCTTCGAATTGCTGCTGTTACTGCTCATCGTCTGCGCGCTGTTTACCCTGCGCTTGATATTTAAATAGCGGGCTGCTGAACCCATTTACGGGCCGGCGGCGTATAGTCGCGAAAACCGGCGATAATCTCGTCTGCCGAGGTAGCAAACGGCAGCATCTCCGCGTAGCGCGGGTGCATAAATCCTTCCCGTACCATGTTGTCGACCATCGCCTGAAGCGGATCGTAATAACCCTTGATATTCAGGAACGCGCACGGTTTCTCATGGATCCCCAGTTGCGCCCAGGTCCATTGTTCGAAAATCTCTTCGAGCGTCCCCGCCCCGCCCGGCAGGGCAATAAAGCCATCCGCCAGCGCCGCCATTTTGGTTTTCCGCTCGTGCATATCCTCGACCACATGCAACTCCGTCAAGCCGCGGTGGGCAATTTCCCGTTCCACCAGGCCGCGCGGCATCACGCCGATCACCACGCCACCGGCCTCCAGCGCCGCATCGGCGACCGCCCCCATCAGACCGACTTTACCGCCGCCATAGACAAGCGCCAGCCCCTGCTGCGCCAGCGTACGTCCGACCAGACGGGCGGTGTCGAGATACAGCGGATGTTCGCCAGCTGAAGAACCGCAAAAAATACCAATCGATTTCATCTTCGTTATGACTCCTTCTCTTCTGGTGGCCGATAATTTAACACAACGGCAACCGTACCGCGCAGAGTTAGACGGGCAGAAAAAAGCGAGTCATGACGCTCGCTGGCGAAGAAATATCCTTGTGGTTCAGTAAAATATATCCGGAATGGGTAAAAGTTCCGCAATCGCATGCAATGTGCAAGAAAAGTGACGTTTACCTCTTGCCACATCCTCTCCCTGCCGCTAATATGCGTCCCCGTTGTCACCACAACATTGCGTTCGTAGC
>NZ_JANCOB010000001.1:1101351-1268065 GCF_024296565.1 Klebsiella sp. SWET4
TCAGTTGGTTAGAGCACCACCTTGACATGGTGGGGGTCGTTGGTTCGAGTCCAATCGAACGCACCATAATGCGTTTATAGCTCAGTTGGTTAGAGCACCACCTTGACATGGTGGGGGTCGTTGGTTCGAGTCCAATTAAACGCACCATAATGCGTCTGTAGCTCAGTTGGTTAGAGCACCACCTTGACATGGTGGGGGTCGATGGTTCGAGTCCATTCAGACGCACCAAGCTGTTTTCCCTTCCTGATTACACAGCCTCGTTCTTGTCAAATAACGCGCTTTGTTTATGAACTCCAGATCAGCCTGCCATTTCTCACAGTACTTCACTTCCAGCGAGTCCAGATCCTTATAAAATCCTTCCCAGCGCCCTGTCGCACGGCCCCCATACCACTCGCTTTGTTGCTTTACTATTAACCGGTTGACCACATTCTTCACCAGCGGATCCCGTACTGCCAGCGCCTGCCTGATTTCTTCTGCCGTCACTTTCCCGTCGCGGTTGCTGTCCATCTCCGCCATCAGGTCACGATAAAACTGTGTTACCAGACCGTACTGATACCCCGCGCCCTGTTCCGCTGTTCGGCTTATCGTCCCGAACGCCTGGGGGATCCAGGGCTGTTCATCACATCATCACCGCTATCTTCCTCCAGCGCCCGGAACCCAAGTAACCCATTGATAAAGAATCTATGAGAGTCTCCTGCATTGATTCAGCTTGTTGTTCGACCCTGAACTTTCATGCGGTAGATAAAAATCATACACCATACTTAACGCGCAAAAATTTCTTTATTTTCCCCGCATTATCCAATGGGAAGTTTTGAATGTTTCCGTTACTTTTGATTTGATAACCAGATAATTGAGAATCTTTTTCCCCATCCAAATTCTTTATATACCCTCGCCCTTCGTCATGTTTATATGATTTAACCTCATAATAATACGGATATTCGACACCATTGCCTTCATAATTTACATGCCATCGAAGAAGAACAACAACATTTCTATACCCATTTATTTGCATAAAGAAAATGGTCATTAATTCCACCGGGGCATCAGAGTAATAGAAGGTATCGACTTTAGAATTATATAACTTACCATTATTAATACAGCTTAGATAAAAATATATATCCCTTTTATCAGGCGCATATTGAAAACAAATAAATCCATTAGTAAAAGAGTTATCTTCAAATGGTCCCTGAACAAGGGCGTTAGGGTTATCACCGCACGCATAAATCATGCTTGAAAAGAAGAGTAACACAAGAACCAACATTCTTGTAATGCTATTTTTCATTTTATCCTCAATAGAAAATTTCATTTTCTATTAACTTTGCTTCGCCATCTCTACGTAGCCCAAGCCCTCGCTGATGGGGCCATAAACGCTTCATACTTCTCAAACGCTCAGGAATTTTTTTATATTACCCTGCTCAAAATCATCACGAATCTCTCTCATTTCACGACGTCTATCTATTAGATCTCCTGGCTTAGGAAGTGCTCATGATGGCCCACGATTATATACTAATGATAGTATGGCTCCGGCACTGTCTGGAGGAAGAATTATTGCCTGGGGATAAATATCAACAACGATCTGACAATATCGCTCTTTTAATACCATGGCCATATCTAATGCTTTATCTTTTTCGATTGTAATGTCAAACAACTCATGGACAATTGCTCGAGCCTCGTTACCTTTCTTACCAATTGCAGAAAGTAATCTTTCAACCTGTGAATTAGAGTAATACTCAGATAGCAATGCCCTTGCCGATGAAGTAGTTTGCTGCCCCAAATCATATCCATATCCGACAGTGACGCCACTTGATTGGTCTCCTTCTGGGACATATGGTTTAGGCATATATGCCTCCCAGGATAATATGAATTCTGCTGATTTCTTTGAAATTCTATAAACACCTAAAGTTGTTTGGAATTCAATCACATCTGTAAATTTATCAATAATAGCATCTAAAAACACCACCGGATGAAAATGCCATACCGCCTCATCCTTATCAAACGGCGGCACCTTACTCATCCATTCCAGATCCGCCTGCCATTTCTCGCAGTATTTCACCTCCAGCGAGTCCAGATCCTTATAAAACCCTTCCCAGTGCCCTGTCGATCGGCCCCCATACCTTTCGCTGTGATGTTTGACTACCAGCCAGTTGACCACGTTCTTCACCAGCGGATCCCGCACTGCCAGCGCCTGTCTGATTTCCTCTGCTGTCACTTTCCCGTCGCGGTTGCTGTCCATCTCCGCCATCAGGTCACGATATAACTGTGGTACCAGACCGTACTGATACCCCGCGCCCTGTTCCGCTGTCCGGCTTATCGTCCCAAACGCCTGGGGGATCCAGCTCTCATACGGGCTGTTCATCACATCGCCCCCGCTGCTTTCCTCCAGCGCCTGAAACCCAAGTTTCTCTAAATCGTACTGGTTAACTTCCTCAACATCATTTTGTGGTAACCAGCCACTGCCGCTGACCTTATACCACCATTTTTGTGACTCATCCGCGACGGGCGTTGCCGATTCCCGGGAGAGCTGGCACTGCGCGCCCAGCTTCGCCGATGTCGGGGTAAATACCGGCTGTCCAGCGGCATCCTGTCGGGTAAACAGGGATTTTCCCTTTGGCGCCAGCACTGACTTTTTTTCACCCTTTACACACGCCGGATTGGCTAAAAATCCGGGCATTCTGCTGTCCGTACTCAACACTTCCAGATGGACAAACCACTCCCTGTCCACAAGCTGATTCCCCTCACCCGGCGACTCCATACAGCCCATAAACCCGACGGGCGTTCCGGCACTGACCTTCCATTCTTCCGTTCCATCCGTCAGTTCCACGGCGTCAAAAGCACCTTTTTGTTTTGCCTTCTGCATCCATTCCGGCATCAGCCCCTGAATTTCACCATCCGGCTCCACCAGCACCGGATCCAGCGTGACCCAGTACTGTTCTTTGCCCGGAACGCTATCTTTCAGCAAACGGACCAGACCAAAGGTTGTCAGGGTCGCGTTTCCGTTCTTCGTGACATAAAAATGCCCCGTCCGGGAAGAGACAAAACGGTCGCCTGCGCTCAGACTCTTTTTCGTTTTTGCCGGAGCAGGATATGTCCCGGCCTCACCGTTGTCTGGCTCCCCCTCCGGTAACCCGTATTGTCCGTTTTTATACTGGCGTAACAGTATGCCACTGTGACCATCCCTGACTTTATAGCAGGGAGATTTCGGGTAATCAGCGACCGGCGCCAGATGCATATACAGGCTGTAAAACTCCAGCCAGCTCTTTTCCTTTTGCGGGTCAGGCTTGCACTGTGATTTCACCAGCACAAAGCTGCTGCTGTAGCGCAGTTGTTGTCCGCAGTATGGCGCTGTCAGGTATTCGTTGTTTATCCGGTACGCCACAATAATACCGTCCGCCATAAACTGGAGAGGCACAGGCTCTCCGGTATTAATCGCATCAGGATTCAGGGCGGAAAAAGGATTAGAGATATCGCTGATATGGATCCCGCCATGCCACATGCCATTCGCGCTCAGCAGCCAGGTTCCGTGCGCCTCACCGTCGATAAGTTGCATGACCTCATCGAGCGAACGAAATTCTTTACCGTCAGTATTTCTGATGGGGTAACTCTGGCTGTTGGCCCGGGTTATCCGCTCAACGGCCGGCATCATCTCCAGCCCCGGTCCCTACGCTTTCGCCTGTTCATCCGCCGTCAGGAAAAGCCCCTTGGCCGCACGGACCGCCCCGGACTCGTCCTAAGAACAGACCTTTTATCTGGTTATCACCTGATTGAATGCATGGCGTAATGAAATTCCCCTTACGAAGGGATACTATTTAGTAAGACTCGAACCTGTCCTTTGAAATATCACCACCTTTAGAATCTTTACCTTTGTTAGATGAATAATCAAAAAATATATCATCAACCCTCACAAATTTGCCATTATCAAAGGAGTAAATAACTTTTCTGAAATTATTACAGCAATCATCTTTTGAATTAAAAACGATGTTCTTTTTATAAGGGTCGTACACTATGGTGCCATTTTCTTTTGATAAATTATTATCTTTTATAAATTCATTATTACCTGAGAGATAAATGATTTGACTACCGTTATTTGGTCGATGATCTGTTCTGACTATCAAGTCGTAAAATCCATCGCCATTAATATCTACAAAATCTAAAGATGGTGGTTCTATGGCATCAGTAACAATTATGCTTTCATTTTTATTCTTAAATATCAAATCTACTTTATAAACGCCTGAATCAGAATCATCAACCTTAACATCCTTAAGTTCACCATCTTTGAATGAATTATTGGCTTGAATTGTTACAGGCACACATTTTTTATTGCACCACTGACCAGTATAACCATTGTTTGTTCGAAAAAGAGTTATAGTAGCAGTGCCGTTATTTGTTTTTTCTTTTAACTTAACAACATTAGAATCCATCACTCCGTTTAACAAAATTTTATTTTTATATTTGTTATATATATAACTACCAGAAACATTGTCATTAGAAATAACAAGATTCATTGTAATATTGCTCTTCCCAATAGTCCCACTGTACATCGAAGAAATGGAATACTCTGTTTTCACTACGTCCGAAGCATTACAAGACAATGATAATACGCCCACTACTAATAATAAAAATAAATTTTTCATTCAACTCACTCTAGCCCAAATGCGTTTTTAGCAATAGATAATTTATTAATCCGGTCATCCATATGATTCGGCTCTCTGGCTTTGTCTGGATAATAAGGATGCTCTTGCACAGCCCATCCATTGACATAAACTGAAACCCAATAAACATCATCCCTATCAGCTGTATCGTTTAACTTAGGTTTTATATACTTCCAAAAATACCCAGATGCCAATGCTGCATACCTTGGATTTTCTGATAACTGTTTTGCTTTAGATACTGACGACGTTATGTCAAACGTTTCGTCATTAAGTTTACCTCTGAGATATCCTTGGCACTTTGTGTAATTATCACGACCAGTAATCTGTAATAAACCTCTACCTTTAAATAATGGGCCATCACCAATCTGAGTATTGCCAAGATCACTGCGACCTTCATATACATTTCCGGAAGCAGTTTCCTCTGTATCTCTGAAAAAACTCGTTTCGTGGAGGATCTGGGCCATAAAATGTGATTTACGTAAAGGTGTATTGATTTCAAATAACCTCATAGTCTCATTCAACGGCTCTAGATAAGTATTAATTTCACTCTCTCGATTAGAAGGGAGCATTAATTTCAATTGCTCGTATGTAATAAGTTGATCACCATCGGAGGATAAGGCATTCAAAAACACCACCGGATGAAAATGCCACACCGCCTCATCCTTATCAAACGGCGGCACCTTGCTCATCCACTCCAGGTCCGCCTGCCATTTCTCACAGTACTTCACTTCCAGCGAGTCCAGATCCTTATAAAACCCTTCCCAGCGCCCTGTCGAGCGGCCCCCATACCATTCGCTGTGATGTTTGACTATCACCCGGTTGACCACATTCTTCACCAGCGGATCCCGTACTGCCAGCGCCTGCCTGATTTCTTCTGCCGTCACTTTCCCGTCGCGGTTGCTGTCCATCCCCGCCATCAGGTCACGATAAAACTGTGGTACCAGACCGTACTGATACCCCGCGCCCTGTTCTGCGGTCCGGCTTATCGTCCCGAACGCCTGGGGGATCCAGCTCTCATACGGGCTGTTCATCACATCGCCCCCGCTGCTTTCCTCCTGCACCTGACCCCCTGTTTTGCTAAATCGTACTAGTTAATGTTTTCCCCGGTACTGACCTTCCATTCCTAAATTCCTTTCGTCATATAGCGGTATTCGGCGCAGCTATTTAGTATTAATGTATTTTCCTAGTGCTTTGCCAACCTTCATTTCCCCAAGGGAATAAATCACTACGAATTAATATTTTTCCTGAAGATGATTTCTTTAGAAGTATTTGCGGAGAAGATATGTCACATTCATTATCTACATTAATTTCTCTGGACCAACTCAAAGTTACATAGTCTTTTTCATTAGATATTGCATATGAACCGTCACAAGTAAACGGTGCATGCCAGGATGATATAGTCACAATGGCATGACGGTTATTTTTCACGTTAACGTTCCAGGTAATGCTTGCTCTCTTCCCATCAATCAGCTCATCACCTTTTTGCGTATAAGAGTAGGTACCTGGTGGAATTAAATTTATTGACGCGGAAAATCCTGAATTACTGAGTAAAAGCGTCAAAGCCATTAAACCACGCATAACGTTTTTCATTCATAAACCCCTTCGGAACAGTTAGCTATGACCTCATACCCCAGGGAATAATACAAATGGAATTTTTTTGGGTCAGAGTAAATATGCACACCTTCATTACTTGCACATAAGGAAATACTATATTTATGCTTGTTAGCGGTTACTAAAATGTTATCCCCCCCCCAAAGGTAACATTAACTTTCCCCGTACTAGCTTTCGGATGGACAATGGCAATATCAATATCCGTTAACGATTTATCATCTAAAATAGAATAAGTGTAAATATTTTTACCTGTAGCTACATCCTCTACAGATTCATTTGCCCCTACGACAACTAAAGACTCACTCAAGATGGATTTGCACACTCTATTTACTGGGGAGCAAATTAGGACTATATCATCTCGTAAAGATTTTTTCGTTGTCGAAATCAGCAAGCTTGAGTTATCACGAGTCACAATACCTATTGCTAAGGATGAAGTTAATTCATTTGCATGAATCAAGTGTGGGGAAAGTAATAATAAAGTTAAACCCGTTAATAAGTAATACATATTTCACCATTTTTTAGTGGCCGTCATCTGACCAATGAGGAGGATCTGAAACTAATTTATAAACACCATATGTTGCCCCTACATTATGCAATTGAGACTGTGACCTAACCAGAACTTCAGTACCGTCAGCATTTCTTAATACCTTACCCATAATACCAGTTATCGTCATATCAATAGCACGTCTCTGAGTATGCCTTGATGTAAGCACTGGTTTGTAAACAGTATGATAACCTCTGACCATATCCTGAGCGGCCGTAACTGCGGCGGCATGATTTCCCTTATGGGTCCAGTCTATATTTACGCCTTCTTTCTCCGGGACTTCTGAAGGATTTAAACCCTCTCTGGCAATCCGCCACGAATAATGCATTAAATATGCTCTTTCTACCGGCCTGTAAGTCGCGGATATTCGAACATGGCCATTAGCGTTTTCGATCGAGTTAATAAAATTTTGAACGGATGTGGAAAACACAGGAAGTAAATCACCAAGCGCTGCACTTGTTGGGAATCTGTTCACCCATTGTGCACCACTAGGTTCTTTAGATATCTCCAAAGAGTCTGGATTGCAAATACATTTATTTATATATAGTTTTCCCTCTTCCCTTAAATTATTCAGTCGAGTTAACAACTCTCTTCTTTGAATGACACCATCATTATTGCCAGTATTACCGCGCTCAGTCGAGTCCAGGCTACTGTTAGCATGGTAATAATTTACATCTTCATCCTTATCCTTTTGCCTACTATATAAAGCAAAGTCATCATTTTCCCCTACACCAGCAGGGCAAAAAATATACAAATAAATATCATCAGCACTTTTTATCTTCTTGAAAAGTGACTCATTTGATGAAAAATAGATTTTTACATAATCAAGTTGCTCTATTTCATCCATCAACGCCAGTTCTTGCTTGGTTACTGATAATCCATGAGTTCTGTTTAACTGAGTAACGGCAGGCCCAGTAAATTGAATTAACCCCACTGCATTTTGCGCAGCTATAGATGGATCTGAAATTATTTCTTGCTTTGAAATTGGTCTGTACTCTCTTATTGGCTTTCCTTTACTATTTAATATCACATCTCCCTGTGAGTTAACTTTAGGCATCAACTTAACAACTGATGATGTGAACAAACGTGAAGTTTCAACTGCCATGCAAGCCATAAGAGAATTAGCATATTCAATTTTCTTTTCTTCACCCCATAGCTCAGCACAAATTTTGACAACTTTCTTCGTGAATGCACAAGCCCTAACCGCGCCTAGCCTCTGGTTTACAACTTCACCCCAAATTAATATTGCGCAGTCCTCTCCAGTGTTTAGCGCCTCCAAAAACACCACCGGATGAAAATGCCACACCGCCTCATCCTTATCAAACGGCGGCACCTTACTCATCCATTCCAGATCCGCCTGCCATTTCTCACAGTATTTCACCTCCAGCGAGTCCAGATCCTTATAAAACCCTTCCCAGCGCCCCGTCGAGCGGCCACCACACCACTCGCTGTGATGTTTAACTACCAGCCGGTTGACCACATTCTTCACCAGCGGATCCCGCACTGCCAGCGCCTGCCTGATTTCTTCTGCCGTCACTTTCCCGTCGCGGTTGCTGTCCATCTCCGCCATCAGGTCACGATAAAACTGCGGTATCCGCGTACTGCCGGAGTACGTTCAGTTTGAATTCAGCGGCATCTCGGTTCAGATCGGGAGTGACTGCGTAATGCTGAAAAAGACGATAAGCAGAATAAAACAAATAAACTGCCAATATTTTGTCAGACGAGAGAATGAAGCCGTCTGGACGCAGGGCGGAAGCGGTGGCTTCGCAACAACAATATTCCATACTGAAAACTATTCCCTGGCGTAAAAAAGCGAGCGCGCGGTACAACAGGGAGGAAACCATGCCACAGTAGAATAAAGAAAGTCCAGCCCCGAGCGGGCCAGACTAACTTTTTAAGATTAACGCCCGAATTACATTGAGAAATTACATATAAAAGACCTGAGCCATTGATCATGTCATAATATGGCGGACGGTTCGCACATATCCAGAATAGGCGGCGAAAACGCGCCATGAAAGACATTGGTATCCTGATTTACATCAGTAAGCGCCGCCTGACCGTTATTTCGTATAACCCGCTAATATTATCCAGTCGATACTGACAGGGATAATATTCCCCCGGCCATAAAGCGCAGCGGCAGCTTGCGCACCTACCGTCTGACAGACAAAACCCGCATATTGCCTTCAGACACGGCGAAGACTGGCCTGCGCCATCGCCAGGGCATCTTCCCCTGCCGGCAGCCGCGAAGGGGCATCAGGATCGTTCACCATCCGCCAGACGGCCTGAGCCACATCGACAGCCTGCGTCACGCTGGCGTTATCCTGGATGCTGTCGAGGATCTGCTGGCCGAGCGCCGCATAGCTCTCCGGGAGCTGGCCCATCGTTCGACGAGCGTTTTCCCCGAAGCGGGTCTGCGGGGCGCGTCCCGGCAGGATTAGCCCGACGCGAATATTAAAAGCACGGAGCTCCAGCGCCAGCGACTCCGTGAAGGCATTCACCGCCGCCTTACTCGCGGTGTATACCGCCAGCAGGGGCATCGGTTGCAGGGTGACCGCCGAGGTAATGTTAACGATGGTCCCGCTTCGGCGCGCTCTGAACCGGGGGATCACCGCCTGGGTCATGGCAATCGTTCCCAGGGTATTGGTGGCAAACAGGTCTGCTATCGCCTCGCGCGACGCGCCCTCCAGGGCATTAAGCATCCCCACCCCGGCGTTGTTAACCAGCACATCAATCTCTCCGGCTTCGGCAATGGCCTCGGCGATACTCTGCGCCGAAGTGACGTCAAGACGCACCAGCCGCAGACGGTCGCTGGCGGGCAACACACCTTCCTGCGGAGCGCGCATCGTGGCAATAACCTTCCAGCCTTGCTCGAGAAAATAACGCGCCGTCTCCAGGCCAAAACCCGATGAACAGCCGGTGATCATTATCGTTTGCATATCTCTGTCTCCGAATGGCTTCTTCCTTTTGATCATAGACAGGCCGTGTCGGACGATATAGGGTCAATAATCCATCATTCTTTAGCAGGAGTCCGGAAATGAGCGATCCGTTGGCGGAGGTTATTGCCATGCTAAATCTCAGAGCGGTGCTGACCAAAACCGTTGAGGGGGCGGGAAACTGGCGAGTGATACGCTCGGACCAGGGGTTGTCATTTTATGGCGTCGTGCTGGAAGGCGGCTGTCGGCTGGAAATAGACCAGCATGAGCCGCAGATCCTGCGCGCCGGGGATTTTATTCTGATCCCGGCGGCGTACCGCTTCGCGCTAACCAGCCTGACCCCGCCCCCTTCACCGGCGCTGGAGACCATCCCGGTGCAACTGGCGGAGGGACACTTTCGGCTGGGAGCCCTCGACAAGCCTGCGCAGATGCAGGCGCTGATTGGCCACTGCGCTTCCGGTTCAACGAACGCCAGCCTGCTGGCCTCGCTGTTGCCAGCCTTTGTGGTGGTCCGCAATCAACCGCGGCTGGCCACCTTTGTCGGGCTGCTGAAAGAGGAAGCGCAGGCGGATCGCGCGGGCAAATCTTTCGTTCTGGCGCGGATGGTTGAGCTACTTTTTATCGAGGCCATCCGTTCCTCCGGCACGCTCGCCACCCCCGGTCTGATGCGCGGGCTGAGCGACCCGCGGGTCGCCCAGGCAATCCGCCTGCTGCATCAGGCCCCCGCCAGACGCTGGACGGTCAACGCCCTGGCCGCCGACTGTGCGCTGTCTCGCTCGACGTTATTTGAACGCTTTACCGACCTGACCGGGATGACCCCGATGGGCTATCTGTTAGGCTGGCGAATGACCCTGGCCATGCAGTGGCTGAGCGAGACGGGCATCAGCATTGCGGATATCGCCGAGCGCATCGGCTATGGCTCGGCCAGCGCGTTCAGCGTAGCTTTTACCCGTTATACCGGGATATCGCCGGGGAAATATGCCCGCCAGCGGGCGACGCAGCCTCCCCCCGGGCCAGCCCTGACTTAACCGGCTGCAATTTCCGTCTGCAGCCAGCGCTCAAACACCTGCAGCGCCAGCTCTCCCTCCCCGCCACCGGGTTTGATCAGGCAGAAGCGCTTAGCCAGCGTCGGGGAGCCCGGCCACGGAGCGACCAGCGTCCCGGCGCGCAGCTCGCTTTCCACATACATCTTCGGCACCAGCGCCACCCCCTGCTGGCTCAGTACCGCGGCGATGGCCATCTCATGCAGATCGTAGCGCGGCCCCTGCGCCGGATTATCCAGCGCCAGCCCGCATTCCCGGGCATAGAGCAGCCAGGCGTCAGGGTTCTGCCGCCGGTGAATGCGCGGCAATCGGTTCAGTTGCCCGGGGAGATCGCCATTCGTCAGCAACGCCGCATGACAGACCGGCAGCAGATACTCCTCGAACAAAAACGTCACATCCATGCCAGTCCACGCCGGGTGATCAAAATGGATGGCGGCATCAAAACCGCTGCCCGGGAGGATGAAGGGATCGCTGCGGGCGGCAATATTGACCACGATATGCGGATGCTGCGCTGCAAAGCGTCCAAGCCGGGGGATTAACCAGCGGCTGGCAAAGGTAGGAAGCACGGCGATCTCCAGGCTATGTCCATCGGAGGGCATCCCGCTGACATCGTGGGTATCCCGCTCCAGACGGGCGAGGATCTCGCGGACCTGGCGGGCATAGCGGGCGCCAGCCGGATTGAGCCGCACCCGGCTCCCCGTCCTGTCGAAGAGTTTACTGTCGAGGAGCGCTTCCAGACGGGCAATCTGCCGGCTGATGGCCCCTTCCGTTAACGCGAGTTCCGCCGCCGCGCGGGCAAAGTTGCCGTGACGGGCAGCGGCCTCAAAAGCCAGTAGCGCAGCGCTGCTGGGGATTTTACGACGCATAGCCAATGCTCCTTGTGCAGGCTCACCGAAAGTCAGTGACAGAATATCACTGACCATTGAATTAACATCGTTTTTCAGCGCCATTTTTAGCCGATAGGATGATGAAAAGTCACTAAAGCGCTTTGCGCGCTCAATCATCTGTCCATCGAGGTCACTATGCTCTATGTCGTCGAATGCGCCTACACCGATCCCCAAAGCGAAACAGCGTGGAATACCTTTTACAATCAGGAAAAACTGCCGGCGCTGGTCTCTGTGCCCGGTTTTTACGCCTCTCAGCGCTTCCGCGCCCTCAGCGAGGAGTGCCCCCGCTACCTGGCGCTGCACGATATCCACGATGCTACCGTCATCGACAGCGACGCCTACCGCCGCAACGGTGGCGGCCATTTTGCCGGCTGGCAATCGGCGATCACCGACTGGCACCGCCACCTCTATGTTGCAGATAGCGGCGTGCGGGAGGTCCGGTCTGATGAGGTGCTCCTGCTGAGCGATTCGCCTCAGACGCTACCCATCTCCCCGGCAATCGTCCTGCTGCCTGGCGGCCTGGCGACACAACAAACCCGGTATGCCGCCATCGTCCCGCGTGACGACCTGCATCACCTGGCCACGGCTGCCGCCGTCTTTATCTATCAGCCCATCACCGCCCGGTTACGTAACCCGGCGCAACGCGCGTGAGGTCGCCATGACGCCAGTCCCCTTTTATAAGTTGACCGCAGGCGACCTGACGGTGACCGCCGTCAGTGATGGTCAGATGTCGGCGCCACTGTCCTTACTCTCGGGTATCACGCCTGAGGAGGCGGAGCGCCTGCAGCGGAACGCCGGGTTAGCCTCACCGGAGGCCATTGCGATCGGCGCCTATCTTATCCGCGGACGCGGGCACACCGTACTGGTGGATACCGGCGCCGGGGGAGTCAATGGCGTCGGCGGTGCGCTTATCGCCAATCTGGCGCTGCTCGGCGTACGCCCTGAGGAGATTGACACCATCCTCCTCACCCACGCGCACCCGGATCACATCGGCGGGTTGCTGACGGCAACCGGCGCCCCGGCGTATCCCAACGCCACGGTGTTCCTGCCTTCGCGGGAACGCGCTTACTGGCTGGCAGCATCCACACTGGACAACGCCAGCGATCGCGGCCGGCGCAACGTGCTGCTCGTCCACCGCGTACTGGCGATCTGCGCGGCGCAAATTCGCGAAGTTGATGGTGAAGAGACGGTCGCCGGGATCCACCCGTGCCCTCTGCCCGGCCATACGCCCGGCCATACCGGGTATCGTCTCGAGGCGGGCGATACCTCGCTGCTCATCTGGGGGGATATTGTCCATTTCCCGACCATTCAGACCACCCGGCCGTCGGTGTCGGTCGCCTTCGACGTCGATCCTGAACAGGCCCGACAAACCCGGGAATTTCTGCTGCGCCAGGCCGCCAGCGAACAATGGCTGATCGCCGGCATGCATCTTGGTTTACCCGGCTTTGCCAGGGTGGTGGAGACGTCTTATGGTTATCTGTTGCAGTCGGTGTAAAGGTCGCAGAGGTAAGCCCTGCTTGTCCGCAGGGACAAGCAGGGCTTTATGTCAGGGGGTTGGGCAGGCCGCTAACTGCGGCTTTTCCAGGCTTTTTTGCTTTTGCAGCTGGCTTTGGTGGCGACCCACGGGTGGCGTAGCTGAGTCAACTGAAGATCCTGGGAGGCCGGGCTGGCCGACCAGCGTTTGTTACACAGAGGCTTACGAGTTGCAATGACCATAAAAACGCTCCTGAAAAGTAATGAACAATTCCCTGGGTAGTTCCATAAGTTCAGAATCAGCTTATCATCGCGTAACGGAAGTTATTTCAATCTTTGTTTTACTATGTAAATGGTGAAAGCCTCCTGAAATGAGCAAAATTGATCTAGATCAATATAAGTGCATTTAGTTTTTCCTGACACCTATATATTCAACCGCTTACCAGCGGCTGACGTTTGTTTAAGACTTTTCCTATACCATACAATCCTGCAGAGCAATAATCATTTATCAGATTTTTATTCTACTTATGTATACAAACATGGTTATTTGTTTTGATTATTCTAACAAATAAAATTCACTTGGTCAGTCAGCAGCAGGCAGGTACTCTGCACCGGCAATAACTGGATTTGTCAGGGAGTGGTGGATGACTAAGGGCTATAAACTGCTTGGCTATAAGTTAGCAGATAATATTTTCTACTGCCTGCATCATCGGGAAATTATCGCGCTGCGAGGGACGCGAACGCAAGTTCAGCTACGCAGTACCATGGCCTGTTTACTGGAATATCTGTTGGCGCATGGCAGAGAACGGGTGGTCAGCGATGAAGAGTTGATGATTAACGTCTGGGAAAAAAATAACCTTCGCCCGTCTGCGCAGCGATTATGGCAGGTTATTCAGACGTTAAAATCCCGTCTTAGCCAGGCAGGCGTTGAAAGCGCATTAATTATTCGGGTCAAGTGCGCCGGGTATTATATTAACAATGCTGTCGTAGCCGAAATTTACTCATTCAAACCACCGGGCATGATGAATTATATTAATGCCTCGCCTGCTGATATGAATAAACTTCTGGTACGCAGCTAATCCCCTCTCCGCGCCGTTTACATCGCTTCTAACAGGGTTTATCCGTTGAATATTTTAATTCACAGCAATAATCTTTTTTTTAATATCGGCCTCGCCCAGTGTTTCAGAGATATTCAGGAGACCCTGCCCGGGCTGAACATTATTCATTCGCTGCCACTCAGCCATTTTCCCGATCCGGCTGGGCTGGATGTGATTATTTTATCGCTGGAAAACTTTCACGATTATCAGGCCGCCGCTGAATTAGCCCTGCGTTATCAGAGTCTGGTGATCGGCTTTACCTCGGCCGGCAACGTGAGGCGCGGACGCGCCTTTTTCGCGGATACCCTCCTGTGGGTTAGCCAGCGGGAAAGCGTTCCGGAGGTTGGCCGCCTTTTGCGCAGGCTGGCCGATCGTCGCTGGCCTCTGGTGCCGCGTCATCAGCGTCAGAGTACCTCTTCCCGTCAGCGAGCGCCCCTCAACCTTCTGGAAAGGCGGATAATCGCCGCCACCATGAAGGGACAGTCGGTGAATCAACTGGCGGCCACGTTGGGGATCAATCGCAAGCGAGTCTATAACGGACTGGAACGGATTAAGGTTAATTTTCACCTGGTCAGCCATGCTCATTTTCATCATTTTATGATCTCCGGGCCAACGTTTAACCCGCTCTCACCCGACCTTGCCAGTTATACGCCATGGGCAAAGCCTGCCCGACAGCGGCAGGCCGCGTTGCACACGGCGGAAAAACATTCATATTATTTGAACAAGATTCGCAAATTGTTTTGATTTTAGCCTGCAACATTCAAGCGTATTCTTTACCACATCAGGGCGAAAAGCCCTTTATCAGACACCAGATTAAGGAATACGACCATGAAATCCATCAAAACTTTCGTTGCAGTTGCGGCACTGTCTCTGTTCTCTTCTGTCAGCTTCGCCCAGAGCGTCAGCGCTACCGCCTCGACCCTGGACCGGGCTGAAGCAAAAATCGCCGCCCAGGCCGCGGAACAGGGTGCATCCTATAAAATCACCAGCGCCCAGTTTAATAATCGCGTCCACATGACGGCTGAACTGAGCAAATAATCCCTTTAGCCGTTAGCAATAAAAAAGCGCCGTTAAAAACGGCGCTTTTTTTACCCCTTCCCCTTTCTTTGTTTTGCCGACAGGCATGCTGTGGCGCTCGCTCCATTCCCGACCAATACTGACTGTATCCTCCAGAAAAGAGAGCCTGATGATGAAAGCCTGGACAGTCAAAAAACCCGGTTCGCTTGAGAACCTGCAGCTTGTCGATCTTGCTGACCCCGGGGCGCCCGCTGCAGGAGAGATCCGGGTGGCGCTGCACGCCACCTCGCTGAACTACCATGATTTGCTGGTCGCAACGGGGGTAATTCCCACCGCCGATCGGCGGATCCTGATGGCGGATGGCGCCGGCGTGGTGGAAGCGGTTGGCGCCGGAGTGAACGAATTTCAGCCGGGTGACCGGGTGGTCGCTGGCTTTTTCCCGCAGTGGCTGGATGGCCGCCCCGGTCCGCTGGTGAGCGACTTCAGTTAGACCCCGGGCGATGGCGCGGAGGGGTTCGCCTGCCAGTATGTCGTCAGGCCGGCCAGCCATTTTACCCATGCGCCTGAGGGGTGGAGTTTCAGGGAGGCGGCAACCATCACCACCTCCGGTCTTACCGCCTGGCGCGCGCTGGTCGTCGAAGGACGGTTAAAAGCAGGCGATACGGTGCTGACGCTTGGTACCGGCGGCGTGTCGATAACCGCCCTGCAGCTGGCGAAAAGTATGGGCGCACAGGTGATCGTCACCTCATCGTCAGATGAAAAACTCGCCCGCGCTCGCGCCCTGGGGGCCGATCATCTCATCAATTACCGCACCACCCCGGCATGGGGCGCCGCGGTGCAGGATATCACCGGCCATCGCGGGGCCGATCTCATTCTGGAGCTGGGCGGTCCGGGCACCCTGGGGCAGTCGTTCGAGGCGGTCAGTGTTGGCGGACACATCGCCCTGATCGGCGTCCTGACCGGCTTCGAGGGCCATGTCCCCACCCATCTGCTGATGAGTAAACAGGCCCGACTGCAGGGGCTGGTGGTGGGTAATAGACGGCAACAGCAGGACTACGTCAACGCCCTGAACCTGCAGGCGTCGCGGCCGGTTATCGATAAAGTGTTTGATTTTACAGCCTTACCGGATGCCTTTCGCTATCTGCAAAGCGGCGCCCATTTTGGCAAAATTTGCGTGGAGTGGTGAGGGGATGAACAGGGCCTCCGTGCCCTGAGAACGGCTTTATTCGAAGAAGACGTCCGGATTTTCCGACAGCGAAACAAAGGATTTCGTGTTTTTATCCAGCGCCTGAATGTCGCCGCTTTCAATGTCGTAGAACCAGCCGTGCAGGCGCAGGGTATGGTCGCGCAGACCGACCGCCACCGACGGATGGGTTTTGATGTTGTTCAACTGAGCGATGACGTTTTCCTGCACCATGCCGTTGACCTTATCGGTTTCGCTGGCCCAGGTTTTCTTTTCCACCACTGCTTTCGCGGCATCAGCATAGCGCAGCCAGTGGGACACCGCCGGCATCGGCTCAAGGCACTGGCAGGTGGCGATCGCTTTCATCGCGCCGCAGTTGGAGTGGCCGCAGATCACGATATCCGTCACGCCCAGCGCAACGACGGCATATTCGATGGTAGCAGAAACGCCACCTGGCTCCGGCCCGAAAGACGGCACGATATTCCCGGCGTTACGAATGACAAAGAGCTGTCCCGGCTCCTGCTGGGTTACCAGTTCAGGCACCAGACGGCTGTCTGAACAGGAGATGAAAAGCGCTTTGGGATTCTGGCTGGAGGCCAGGCTACGGAAGAGCTCTTTACGCTGGGGGAAGATCTCTTTCTGGAAGTTGAGGAAGCCCTCAATGATATGTTGCATAGCAGTGTCTCTTCTCTGTAGTTATTACGGTATGACAAAGATCACAGTTATTCAGTTTACCATTGATGACAAGAATGGGAATCGTTATTCAAACAGTTGCGCAGAAAACGCGCGCCGCCACCGCCCGCGCCGCCCTGCCTTATCCACACCTTTTTGACGTGATTTCCTGAACCAGTTTGCTACTCTGTCTACCCCAACCGTTCACAGGTTACCGACCGCCTGCCGGCGGCGGACATCACAGGAGTCGCTATGTTCTTATCCAGCCTGATGGCCATTGCCGCGGTGCTGATCATGGGCGTGATCAGTCCCGGCCCAAGCTTTATCTTTGTCGCGCGCAATGCCGTCGCTCGCTCACGCGTGCACGGTCTGGTGACCGCCCTCGGTACCGGCGCCGGTGCCGCCATTTTTTCCATTATGGCGATGCTGGGCCTGCAGAAGGTGCTCACCGCGGTGCCGGAGCTGTTTATTGGGCTGAAGGTGGCGGGCGGGATCTATCTGCTTTGGCTTGGTTATAAAATTTTCCGCGGGTCGGCGCAGCCGATGGACTTTTCCGCCAGCGGCATGGCTGACAACCATTCACTGCTGAAGACCTTCCGCGATGGGCTGTATACCCAGCTGAGCAATCCCAAAACCGCGCTGGTGTTCGCCTCAATTTTTACCGCCCTGCTGCCAGCGCAGATCCCCACCGCCTTTTACTACATCGTGCCGCTGATGAGCTTTCTGATTGACGTCAGCTGGTATTCGCTGGTGGCGCTGGTGCTGTCTGCCGATCGACCGCGGCGCGTCTACCTGCGGCTGAAGCGGCGGATCGACATCGCCACCGCGACGGTGCTGGGGGCGCTGGGCCTGCGGCTTATCGCCACCTCCCTCACCCGCTAACGGGTTACACGGTATGGATGCGAATATCGTGCTGCTGAAAGGCAACGCGATATTCGCGACTGATGTTCTCTTCCACCACCAGCACATCGATATCGCTGCTCGCGGCCACCACAAACCGTGCCACTGCCGGAATTTTATCCGAGGTCAGGCCGACGATAATTTCGCTGCACTGCTTAATCACCGCTTTCTTGAACTCGCAGTCGGCGTAGTCAAAACCGGTCAGGCCCGACTCTGGCGCCATGGCGCAGCCGCCGATAAAACCCTGGTCGAATAACATGCCCTGCACCTGAGCCACCGCCGCGGCGCCGACGCAGCCGCCGCTCGCCCGCTGCACCTGGCCGCCGAGGATCACCACGTCATACAACGGTTTTTTCACCAGTACCGCGGCGATCTCCGGGGAGTTCGTTACCACCGTCAGCGCCAGCTCAGCGGGTAGCGCCTCGGCCATCGCCAGATTGGTGGTCCCGGTATCGACGAAAATCGTGCCGCCGGGCTTCACCAGCCTGGCACACTGTTGCGCGATCCTGAGTTTTGTTGCTCGATTTTTATCTTTCCGTTCACTGTAGTCCCCGGCTTCCGGCAGGCTCAGCACCGCCCCGCCATACACCTTTTTACAGAACCCTTCGCGACTGAGTTCATGCAGATCGCGGCGGATGGTGTGCTCCGACACCTGAAGCCGCGCCGCCAGCTCCGCGCACACCACTCTGCCATTTTCCTGCAGGATCTGGCAAATCAACGCTTGTCGCTGTTGGGGAAAAGCAGCATAATCGAGCACGAAAACTCCTTAAATTATCAAAAACGAGCAACAGCAAGCATGATCGTCTGCGCTGCTTTGATTGTCAATGTTCCTGCCCGGAGGTTTACCATGAAAATTGCCCATTTCGCCCTGTGGACCCAACAGCTCGACGTCCAGGCCCGCTTCTGGGTGGAGTTCTTTGCCGCGAGCATCAATGAAAAATACCTCAGCCAGACCAACCCCGGCTTTGCCTCCTATTTTGTCACCATCGACGACGAGGTGGTGATCGAGCTGATGACCAAGCCTGGCCTGCAGCCGGCCAGCGCGGATAATAACCATACCGGCTGGGCGCATCTGGCCCTCTCGGTAGGCGGGGCGGAACAGGTCGATGCCCTCGCCCAACGCGCCGAGGATGCGGGGATACTGGTTTCGCCGCCGCGTACCACCGGCGACGGCTATTATGAGGCGGTGATCGCCGATCCCGATGGCAACCTGATTGAAATCGTCGCATAGTCAGCAGACCGCCAGTATTCAGGAGGCATTCATGGCACGTTACCGAATTATCGACACCGCGACCTGGCCCCGCCGGGACCATTTCACCTTTTACCGACAATTTGCCAACCCCAGCTTTAACCTCTGTGTCCCGATAGCGGCGCAGCGCCTGTACGAATGTGCGAAGGACCGTCGGGTCTCGTTTTTTCAGCTCGCGCTCTATGCGCTGCTGCGCGCGGCAAACGGAGTACCGCAGCTACGGCAGCGCGTGCGCAATGATGAGGTGATTGAATATGACAGCCTGGCGGTAATGACGCCGGTGATGACCGTCGAGGAAGGATTCCGCCAGGTATGGTGCGACAACGCCCCCGAGTTCACCACCTTCAGCGATGCGGCAACGCCGAAGATCGTCGCGGCAAGAGAGACAACGCCGGCGCCGCTCATCGTCGATGGCGAGCATTTTATCTGCGCCAGTTGTCTGCCGTGGCTCCACTTCACCTCGATGACCCATGCGGAATATGCCGTAGGCGCGGCGGTGCCCGCGCTTACCTGGGGGAAACTACAGAACGGCGTGATCCCGGTGGCCGGGCGGTTTAACCATGCCTTCGTCGACGGTCTCCACGCCAGCCGCTTTTTTGCTCTCGTGGAAGAGGGATTTAGCGACCCCGAGCGGCTCTGGCAACCGTTAACCGAGACCGCACCCTCACTGCTCGCCCCTGCGGCAAAGAAACGCTGAGGCCCTCGCCACGCTCACCGCCTGACTTCCTTCCTTCGGTCCGGCGGTCGCTTTCCTCTCCTGTTGCCTTTGCAACAGCCGGCGCAAAACGGCGCTGCATTTGCAGCAGTCCGCTCCATCAGCTGACATAGCCAACCCGCTTCCTATCACGACTGCGCCTTCCTCTCTCACTGGCACGTGTTTTGCTTACTCACACATATAACCCACAGGCATTATGAATTATTTATTTATCTAATTTGTGCATAAGCTATTCACTGAATAAGAGAGAAGATGATGTCAGCCAGTTCACCCGCACAGCCTTACACCCAGTCCACGCCGCAGGCGCATATTATTGCCAGCGATGCGGAAGCCCTCGCCATCGCCCATGAGATCGCCGCCGTGCTCAAACCCGGCGCCGCCGAGCGCGACCGGACGGGCATTGTCCCGGCGGAGATCGTCAACACCTATTCCAACAGCGGACTGTGGGGCATCACGGTGCCGCGCCGCTTTGGCGGCGCCGAGGTCTCGGCCGCGACCCTCGCGCAGGTTATCGCCATTCTCTCTGCAGCGGATCCGTCGTTAGGCCAGATACCCCAGAACCACTACTGCCTGCTGGAGGATATTCGTCTGCAGGGTAGCGACGACCAGCAGGCGTTCTTTTTCGCCCAGGTATTACAGGGCTATCGCTTCGCCAATGCCCTGTCGGAAACCGGGGGGAAAACGGTCCTTGATATTCGTACCCGTATCGAGGAAGGCGCAGACGGTCTGCGGATCAATGGCCGTAAAGGCTACTGCACCGGCTCGCTGTACGCCCACTGGATTGGCATTCTGGCGCTGGACGCCGACGACCGCGCCCAGCTCGCTTTCGTCCCCCAGAACAGCCCGGGGCTGACGGTGGTCAACGACTGGGCGTGCCTCGGTCAGCGCACCACCGCCAGCGGCACCGTGCTGGCCGATAATCTTCCGGTTAATCCTTTCCACCTTTTCCCAACCTGGAAGTCCTACGCCAGCCCGACTCTTGCCGGCCCCTTCGCCCAGTTGACCACCGCGGCAATAGATGCCGGGATCGCCCGCGCGGCGCTGGACGATACCGTGGCGTTTGTGCGCCACAGCGCCCGGCCGTGGATCGACGCCGGTGTGGCGCGGGCGAGCGACGATCCGCTGACTATCTACCATATCGGTCAACTGGACAGCCGCCTTGCGGCAGCCGACGCGCTGCTGGAGCGGGCGGGACGGGTGCTCGACCGCTATAAAAATGACCTCAGCGAGGAGCATGTCGCCGAGGCGTCGCTGGCCGTCGCCCGCGCCAAAATCTGGACCACCGAAGTGGCGCTGGAGTCCGCCAGCCGCCTGTTCGAGCTGGGGGGCACTCGCGCCACCGGTGAGTCGCTCAACCTCGACCGCCACTGGCGCAATGCCCGGGTGCACACCCTGCACGACCCGGTTCGCTGGAAGTATCAGCTGCTTGGCAACTGGGTGCTGAACGGCATTCGCCCGCAACGACATGACTGGAACTGATATGACGAGTCTGCTGGCGTTTTTCGCGGAAATCGACTGGAACGATGTGGCCCAGGCCGCCCTCGATACCCTTACCATGCTGGCCTGGTCGCTGGGATGGACCGTACTGCTGGGGCTTCCGCTGGGGATTGTGCTCTATCTCACCGGCGAGCCGCGTTTGCTGTACGCCCCGCGCCTTTACCGCCTGCTGTCATTGTGCGTCAACGTACTGCGATCCCTGCCGTTCATCATTTTGCTCATCGTGATGATCCCGGTGACCACGTTGCTGACCGGCACCTCGCTGGGGGTGGAAGGAACCATTCCGCCGCTGGTCGCCGGCTGCGCCCCGTTCTTCGCCCGGCTGGTGGAAACCGCCCTGCGCGAAGTGGAGCACGGCCTGGTGGAGGCCAGCTGGTCGATGGGCGGCAGCACCTGGCAGCTTATCTGGCACACGCTGCTGCCGGAGTCGCGGGCCGGGCTGATCGCCGCCGTGACCGTGACGGCCATTTTGCTGGTCGACTACACCTCGATGGCGGGGGTGATCGGCGGCGGCGGGCTGGGCGATCTGGCCATTCGTTTTGGTTATCAGCGCTTTCAGACTGACGTGATGGTGGTCACCGTCCTGATGCTGATTGCGCTGGTACAGCTTCTGCAAATGAGCGGCGACCGCCTGGTGCGCTACGTCAGCCGCAAATAACTTACCCTTCTCTGCTCAGGAAACCCTTATCATGAAAAAATCCATTATTGCCGCCGGACTGCTGGCCCTCTTCTCCACCGCAGCGCTGGCTAACGAGACGCTGATCGTCGGCGCCACGCCGGTGCCGCATGCGGAAATCCTTGAATTTGTGAAGCCGGTGCTGGCAAAGGAAGGCGTCGATTTACAGGTCAAGGTGTTTAACGATTTTATTCAGCCTAACCAGCAGCTGGCGGAGAAACACCTCGACGCCAACTACTACCAGTACCGGCCATTCCTCGATAACTACAACCAGACCCGCCACACCAACCTTGTACCGGTGGTGGGAGTGCATATCGAGCCCTTCGGCGCCTACTCCAGCAAATACACGACCCTCGCCGCGGTGCCTGACGGCGCCACGATCGCCATCCCTAACGATCCGGTGAACACCGGCCGCGCGCTGGTGATGTTAAGCAACGCCGGGCTGATTACCCTCAAGGATCCGCACAACCCGCAATCGGCAACCAAGGACATTACCAGCAACCCGCATCACTTTAAGATCCGCGAACTGGAGGGCGCCATGCTGGCGCGCGCGGTGAAGCAGGTCGACCTGGCCTTTATCTTTGCCAACTATGCGCTGGAGGCTGGTATCGACACCGATAAAGCGTTGCTGGTGGAAAAAGGCAGCGATCTGTACGTCGAATATCTGGTGGCGCGCCCGGACAACATTCAGGACCCGGGCATTCAGAAGCTGGCGCAAGCGCTGCATTCGGACGCGGTTCGTCAGTTCATTCTTACGCGTTATCAGGGCAAAATTTTACCTGGATTCTAATCACCGCGGGCAGCGGCGTCAGCCGCTGCCCGGGCTAACGGAGCGCATCATCGTGACGCATATCCCCGCCCCACCGACCCACATTGAGTTTGCTGGTATCAGCAAAGCCTATCCTAACGGCGTGCAGGCGCTACAGGACATTGACCTGACCATCCGTCAGGGCGAAATTTTCGGCATCATCGGCCGCAGCGGCGCCGGAAAATCCACCCTGCTGCGCCTGTTTAATCGTCTGGAAAATGCCGACAGCGGCGAGATGTTCATCCACGGCGAGTCAACCGTGCGCTACTCCACGCGCCAGCTGCGCGATCTGCGTCGGCGGGTGGCGATGATTTTTCAGCACTTTAACCTGATGGCCACCAAAACCGTGGCGCAGAACATCGCCTTGCCGCTGAAGATGGCTGGCGTCCCGGCCGGCGAACGCCAGCGTCGGGTCAGCGAGATGCTTGAGCTGGTGGGCCTCAGCGCGCTGCGCGACAGCTACCCGGCCCGCCTCTCCGGTGGCCAGAAACAGCGGACCGGCATCGCCCGGGCGCTGGTCACTCAGCCGGAAATTCTGCTGTGCGATGAGGCAACCTCGGCGCTGGATCCGGAAAACACCCTGTCGGTGCTAACCCTGCTCAAGGAGATTAACCAGCGCCTGGGCCTGACAATCGTGCTGATCACCCACGAAATGGAGGTCATTCGCACCCTCTGCGATCGGGTCAGCGTGCTTGAGGGCGGGCGCATTGTCGAACAGGGCGATGTCTGGCGCGTGTTTGGCAACCCGCAGCACCCGGTGACGCGCGCCATGCTCGGCCTGCAGCACCCCGATCGCCCGGAGGCCGGGCCAGCGCTGCGCGACGGCGAGCAGATCGTGACCTTACGTTTTGACGGCAGCAGCGGTCGCGAACCCAATCTGCAGCATATCGCCAGCCTGCTGGGAGGCGACGCCCGACTGCTGTACAGCAACTGCGAGCGCATTCAGGGCCGGGTGATCGGCCAGCTGCAGGTCCGGCTGAGCGGGCCGCTGGCCGCCAGCGCGCTGGCGCAGGATGGCTGGGTCGCAGACAGCATTCTGACCCACCATCATCAGACAGCGGAAACCACTGCTTCTTAGCCATCGAATGGGATTATATTCCCGATCCTTTGCTAAGGATAATTAGTTATAAATCATAGCGTTTCAGTGTTAGACAGGGCGAAGTGCGCCTCTTATCTTTCGTCATGAATTGTAAATAACCACGCAATTATTTGATGAGGTAGCACTTTTGTCCAGATTACAACAAGGATTAACAATCCGAAAAACCCGCTTCGCCCTGGCGCTAAAAGTGGCCCTGCTCGGCGGCGTGGTAGCATTTTCTTCTGTTGCCCATGCGGAAGGGATCCTGAAAGAAGGCATCACCCCGGCCACCGACGCCAGCCAGATCCCGGCCAGCGCCAAACTGCGGAAAGACACGGTGGTGGCCGGGATCTCCGAGCCGCAGGGGATCTTTAACCCCTACTTTTTCGTCAACGGCTGGGATGAGAACGTGACTAACGTCATTTTTTCACGCCTGATCGACTGGGACAGTCAGGGTAAACTGGTCCCGGGACTGGCGGAGAGCTGGACGGTCAGCCCGGACAGTAAAGTCTATACCATCAAATTGCGCCCTGGCCTGACCTTCAGCGATGGTTCACCGCTGACGGCGGAAGATGTCGCCTTTACCCTGACGGTCCTGCTCGACCCCAAATATGATGGCGATACCGACATCACCCTGGCCAATATCGCCGGCGGCGCGGACTACAAAGCCGGCAAGGCTGACAGCGTCAGCGGCCTGAAGGTCATCGACCCGCTCACCCTGCAGGTGACTACCACGCAGCCAGGCGCCACCACGCTGGCCAAAATTGGCGGGCCGGTGCTGTCGAAAGCCTGGTACGGCAAAGGATATCAGAGGGGAAATCTCGACTATCTGCGTTCACTGCACGGCAAGCCGCTGGGCAACGGCCCTTACGTGTACGACAAATACATTCCCGGTCAGGAAATACGCTTCCATGCCAATAGCCATTTTTACCGCGGAACGCCGCCAACACCGCGCTTTATCTACCGCGTGACCAATCCGTCGACCAACTTCCAGCTGTTCCAGACCGGGGAGACCGACTATGACGCCTTTACCTCACGCCCCGACGATATTGAGCAGCTGAAAATGCTCGGCTTCGCCAACATTAATCTTTACGGCTCCAGCGACTACAGCCAGGTGGAGTTCAACGTGCATCGCCCGGCGCTGCAGGATAAGCGCGTGCGCCAGGCGCTGATTTACGGTCTGGATCGGCAGAAGCTGATCGACGTGGTCTATCAGGGGTACGGCAAAGTCGCCATCGAGCCGATCGCCCCGATCTCCTGGGCCTTTAACGCTGAAGGCGTCAACCCTTACCCTTACGATCCGGCACAGGCCAAAAAGCTGCTGGATGAGGCCGGCTGGAAACCTGGCGCCGACGGTATCCGCGCCAAAGACGGCCAGCGCCTGGAGCTGACCCTGCTGGTGAGCAAGAAGGTGCTCAACGACGCTCTGATCCCCATCGCCAAGGAGAACTGGCGGCAGATTGGAGTACTGCTGAAGCCGCAGGTGGTGGATTTCAATGCCCTGATGGCGCAGCGTAAAGCCGGAAATTACGATCTGGCCTCCTTTAGCACCAGCACCCTCAACGACCCGCACGACGGGGTATGGGATTTTTACAGCAGCGAAGCTAAAGAGTCCGGCTACCATAACGCGGAAGTCGATAAGCTGATTAACGCCGGCAACGCGGTGCTCGACATTGAACAGCGCAAGCCGATCTACCACCAGCTGTATAAAGTGCTGGCCGACGAT
Organism: Klebsiella sp. SWET4; assembly: GCF_024296565.1. NCBI lineage: Bacteria > Pseudomonadati > Pseudomonadota > Gammaproteobacteria > Enterobacterales > Enterobacteriaceae > Klebsiella > Klebsiella sp. SWET4. The sequence continues at coordinate 1,127,110 of NZ_JANCOB010000001.1, forward strand.
CCGCCGGTGATCCTGCTTGGCTATCGCAACATTCTTTCCGCCAGCAGCGCCCGCGTCAGCGGCTTTAAGCCGGATATCTACAACGGCCTGACCGGCAGCCTGCCGGATGTAAAAATCGTCAAGTAAATCCCCCTGGCCGCCGGGTTAACCGGCGGCTGATGTGAGACCATCATGAAAAATTTCATCCTGAGGCGCTTGCTGCAAACGCTGCCGATGCTGCTGCTGGCCTCCTTCATTATTTTTATGCTGTTTGCCAAAACCCCCGGCGACTTTATCGATGGCAATGTCACCCTGACCGCCGCCCGCGCCGCAGAGCTGAAGGCGATTTACGGCCTCGACCAGCCGCTGTTCACCCGCTTCCTCCACTGGCTGGGACAGCTGCTGCGCGGTGATTTAGGCTTTTCACTGCAGTATCAGATCCCGGTCAGCCAGTTGCTCAACCAGTACATCTGGAACTCTTTTCTGCTGGCCAGCGTCGCGCTGGTCTTTTACTGGGGCATTGGCCTGGCGGTCGGCGTGGTTTCTGCCCTGCGACCCGGCTCCTGGTTTGATCATCTGGTGAGCGTCGCGGTGTTTGCCGCCATGTCGTTCCCCACCTTTTTCCTCTGCCTGCTGCTGATTAAATGGTTCGCCGTCGATCTCCACTGGCTACCGGTAGGCGGGATGACCAATACCGGCAGCGACGAGAGCGGCTGGCAGTATGTGCTGCAAGTGGCCGCCCACCTGGCGCTGCCGGTGCTGGCGCTGGTGATGCTGCAGGCGGGCAGCCTGACGCGCTATGTGCGCGCCAGTATGCTCGACGTGGTGAAAATGGATTTTATCCGTACCGCCCGCGCCAAGGGATTGCAGGAGCGCACGGTGATCCTCAAGCATGCCCTGCGCAACGCCCTGCTGCCGATTATCACCCTGCTGGGCTTCGAGCTGCCGGGGCTGTTCTCCGGGGCGATCATTACCGAAAAGGTGTTCAACTGGCCAGGGGCAGGCCACATCCATATCGACTCGCTGGCCGCCCGCGACTATCCGGTGCTGATGGGGTTTACCCTGTTTCTGGCGGTGCTGACGATCGTCGGGAATTTGCTCGCCGACGTGCTGTACGCCTGGGCCGATCCGCGTATTCGGGTGAGGTCATGATGATCCTGTCTTACTTTGCTTCCCGTCGCCGCCAGCGGCAGGCGGCTATCCCGGCGCTGGCGCATATTCCCCCCTCTCCCTGGCGCCAGGGGTGGCGACAGCTGCGCCGTAACCGGCTGGCCATGTTCTGTCTGATCCTGCTGGCGGTGATGGCGGTATGGTGCGTGCTGGGGCCCGTCTGGTCGCCATGGAGAGATGATGCCACCGATGCCCTGAGCATCAACCAGCCGCCCGGGGCGGAACACTGGCTCGGGACCGATTTTCTTGGTCGCGATGTCTACACCCGCCTGCTGCTGGCCGGGCGCATCTCGCTGATTATCGGCCTGCTGACCATGGTGATGTCGGTGTGCCTCGGCTACCTGCTCGGCGCCCTCTCGGGTTATGTCGGCGGGTTAACCGACAAACTGATCATGCGGGTGGCCGACCTGGTGATGACTATCCCCGGGTTACCGCTGTTGATCGTCGCCGGGGCGATGCTTTCTGAGCTCGATTTTTCCCCGGACTCGCGCATTTATATGGTGGTGGTGATGCTCAGCCTGCTGGAGTGGCCCCGACTGGCGCGGCTGGTGCGCGGACAATGTCTCTCCCTGCGCGAACGCGATTTTATGCTGGCCACCCAGGTGCTGGGCCTGTCGGCGCGTCGCCGGCTGTTTGGCCACCTGCTGCCGAATACCATTCCGATTCTGGTGGTGATGGCGACCATGGCCGTCGCCAACGCCATTCTCAGTGAATCCGCGCTGAGCTATCTCGGCCTCGGCGTGGTACCGCCGACGCCGTCGTGGGGCAATATGATGGATGCCGCCAATAGCCTGATCGATTTCCAGCGCCGCCCCTGGCTGTGGATGCCGCCGGGCATCGCCATCTTTATCACCGTGATCGCCATCAACGTGCTGGGCGATGGCCTGCGCGATGCCATGGATCCCAATATGAAACCGAGGCTGAAATGACCACGCCGTTAGTCGCCTTTAATCATCTCTCCGTCTCTTTCGCTGGCGAACGCACCCGCGTGCGCGCGGTGCAGGAGGTCTCTTTCACCATTCAGGCCGGTCAAACCGTTGGCGTGGTGGGCGAATCCGGCTGCGGCAAAAGCGTCACCGCCATGGCGCTGATGGGTCTCCTGCCACCGCAGGCGGCGCGCATCGACGGCGGCGAGATCCGCTTCGCGGACCGCGATCTGCTGCGGCTGAAAGCCAGACAGATGGCCGACCTGCGCGGCCACCAGCTGGCCATGATCTTTCAGGAACCGATGTCGGCCCTGAACCCGGTGTTGACCATCGGGGAGCAGCTGTGCGAACCGCTGATCCGCCACCTCGGCGCCACGCCGAAAGCCGCCTGGCAGCAGGCCATCCAGCTGTTAAGCGAGGTCGGCCTGGCGCGCGGCGACAGCCTGATGACCCGCTATCCTCACCAGCTTTCCGGCGGCATGCTGCAGCGGGTAATGATCGCCATGGCGCTGAGCTGTCAGCCCAAACTGCTGATTGCCGACGAACCCACCACCGCGCTCGATGTGACCGTGCAGGCGCAAATCCTGCGCCTGCTGCGTGACCGGGCGCGGGCCAGCCAGATGGCGATGATGCTGATTACCCACGATCTGGGGGTGATCGCGCAGATGGCCGAGCAGGTAGTGGTGATGTATGCCGGACGGATCGTGGAACAGGGCGCCACCGCAGAGGTGCTACGGCATCCGCAACATCCTTACACGCGTGGGCTGATCGCCTCCCGCCCGGTGCCGGGTGAGCGGCGTCGGCGGCTGTACTCTATTCCCGGCCAGGTGCCGGATCTGGCCGCTCTGCCGGCGGGCTGCGCCTTTGCCGGGCGCTGCGAGCGGGCGACGGCGCGCTGTCGGGAGGCGATTCCGCCGCTGCTCGGTGAGCGCCAGCGGGCCGCCTGCTTTTACAGCAAATTTGCGGAGGCGACAGCATGAGCGAACGCTATGTTATTGAAGTGGATGGATTGAAAAAATATTTTCCGCTGCGCGACGGCCTGTTTGGCCAGCAGACTGGCGAGCTTCGCGCGGTGGACGGCGTCAGCTTTAACATCCGTCCGGGCACCATTTTTGGCCTGGTGGGCGAGTCCGGCAGTGGTAAAACCACCGTCGGCCGGACCCTGCTTGGCCTGTATGAGAAGAGTGCTGGCAGCGTGAAATTTCACGGTCAGGAGCTGGCCGACCTGACCGCGCCTGCCCTGCGCGCCATCCGGCCCAGAATGCAGCTGGTGTTTCAGGACCCCTATAGCTCGCTGAACCCGCGGCTGCGTATTGGCGACGCGATTGGCGAGGCCATGCTGCAGCACAAGCTGTGCACCCGCGATGAGCTGTATGACCGGGTGATCGCCGTGATGAAGATCTGTGGCCTGGCGCCGGAACACTATGCCCGCTTCCCGCATCAGTTCTCCGGCGGCCAGCGCCAGCGGATCGGTATTGCCCGGGCGCTGATCCTCAATCCGGATTTTATCGTCGCCGATGAGCCCATCTCGGCCCTTGATGTGTCGATTCAGGCGCAGATCATCAATTTGTTTTCCGACCTGCGCGACGAGCGCGGCGTCACGTTCCTGTTTATCTCCCATGACCTCGGGGTGGTGGAACATTTATGTGATGATGTGGCGGTGATGTATCTGGGACAGCTGGTGGAAAGCGCCAGCCGCGATGCGCTGTTCAGCTGCCCCCTCCATCCCTATACCCGCGCCCTGCTGGCCGCGGTGCCAACCCTCGATCCGCACAGTGAACCGCAGGCGCTGATGCAAGGTGAGATCCCGGATCCGGCCAATCCGCCCCCCGGCTGCCGCTTTTCATCCCGCTGCCCGCAGGTCAGCGAGCGGTGCAGGAGAGAAGCTCCGGCGCTGCGCGAGGTGGCCCCGGGCCATCGGGTCGCCTGCCATGGGGTCGCGTCCTGAGCACAGTCGATGGGGTTATTTATTTCTAAACAACCGTCCGATTGTGCACGGCAGCGCCAGGATTTACTATCCGCCCCGTCTTGTGAGACGCGTTATGAATGAAGCGTAATATTTTTGTTCATTTTTGCCCGATGGCTTCGGGCATATTTTTCTCTACGCCCGGGAGCGATCCTGTCGGCAACACATTTAGCGGGGCGCGGTCGCCCGTCTGTCAAAACGCAGCAATGGAATTGCCTGTCCGCGCCCCGCTATCCCTTTCCCTTTATCTTTCCCGCCGGTGATTAAAAACCGGCAAAAAATAAGAAATGATGAGATTGCCAGGGGTATAGCTTTCTCTTATGTTTTAAGCGTGTACTCCCCATTAAGGAAACAACATCATGCTTAAGCGTCGCACTCTTAAAACAGCACTGGCGGCGGTTATTTCTCTTGCCGTCATGGCCGCGCCGGCGTATGCCAACCCGGGTAATGGCAACGGTAATGGCGGTGGTAATCACGGGAACAGTGGTAACCATGGCAATAGCGGCAATCATGGCAATAATGGCGACCATGGTAATAAAGGCCAGAATAAAGGTCAGTCTGCTGACGAGCATGGCAACCGCAAAAACTATGGTAAACCCGACCACGTCGACAGCGATATTAGCTTCTCACGGGCGCGCTCCCTTGCCGTGAACTACGGTCTGGTCGGCTATCAGGCGCTGCCTCCGGGTATCGCCAAAAATGTTGCCCGCGGCAAACCGCTCCCTCCGGGTATCGCGAAAAAGACCCTGCCGGCTTCCATGATTAACGACCTGCCCTATTATCCAGGCTATGAATGGCGCGCGGTCGGCGATGACCTGGTGCTGGTCGCCCTGAGCACTGCCATCGTGACCGCCGTGATTAACGGTGTGTTTGACTAAATCACCAGCTTATTGAAAAGCCTCGCCCCGGCGAGGCTTTTTTGTGCCTGGCGCTGGAGAATGACAACTCACTGGCATAATCGCTAAGATAATGGCTCAACCAACCCGGGACAGACTATGGACAAAGACACAGTAGTGACGCTGTTGAAATACAAGCGCTGGATTGACCTTGCCACCTTACAGGCGATCCGCGCAATTGACGGTACGGTATATGGCGAAAAACGTCACCTGACCATCAGGCTGATGAACCATATCCATGTCGTTGACATGATTTTCCGGGCGAACCTGCGCGGCAGGCCGCACGGTTACACCGCGCTGAATACCCCCGAGACGCCAACCGTTGATGCGCTGGAAACGGCCATGACCGCTTGTACGGACGAATACATTCAGTACGTCAGCGCCATGACCCCCGCCGATTTCCACGAACGTATCGCCTTCAAATTTGTCGACGGCGGTGACGGCAATATGACCGCGATGGAGATGCTGAACCACATGCTCTTTCACGGCGCCTATCACCGTGGGGCGGTGGGCTGGATGATTGGCGAATGCGGCGGTGTGCCGCCGAAAGAGGTGCTGACGGTTTTTCTGCGCGACCATCATTCCTGAGGATGCGAAACCATCAGCCGTGAATCGCGCGGAGGATCAGCAGAAGTTCTGCCTGATGACGAGTATGGGTTTTCCGGTACAGGGCGCTGAGGTGGGTTCTGATGGTGGCGATGGATACGCCCAGATGTAAGGCGCATTCATCCGGGGTCATGCCCCGCACCAGCAGCTCCGCCACCGCATTCTCGGCGGGCTTGACGTTAAACAGCTCCATCAAGGCGCTGCCGGTGAGAAACGGCTCGGGAATAATCACGCAGGCGACCCCGGCAAGACGGGCCGCCGGGATCACGAGGATCGGTTTCGGCTGACGCCCGGCGGTATAGCACAGCCCTGCCTTCGGCGGCTCTGCCGTCCGGGTGGCCTGCTCGATGGCGCGTTTCAGCTTTTTACTGTCGGTATCGAGGCACAGCGTATCGCCCCCGCTATACCAGGAGAGGCGGGCGTTGGCGCGCAGGTAGCGTTCGGCATGCGCGCTGGCGTAGAGAATTTTACCGCCATGATCCACCAGCCATACCGGGTAGATCCCGTTGTCCATCACCGCGCTCTGGTATTTTATGGTGTCCCGCAGCTGTTCAAAGCGGGCGTGAAGCTGGCAGGCGGTTTTTAACGCCGGGATCAGGCGCCTGAACAGTTCAAACTGCACCGGCTGCGGATAAGCCGCCGTATTGGCCGTCATCAGTGACAGATAGGTGGCATAGCCATTGATGGTGCACAGCTTGACGCTGGTGAGATGATTCAGGTCGTTGGGGTGATGAAATTCATTGTAATAGACGCTGCCGGCAATAAACTTATCGCCTAAATATTCCCGGTCCCGATATATTTGCCCGACCGGTAACGCGGTCAATATTTTTTCGGCGGGATCGATAGCCAGAAATACATCGCGATAGGCGGTAAAGACCTTCTCCTCGAGCAGGAGTGAATCAGTCAACAGATGGGCATTGCCTTTGTCGTAAAACAGAAATGCCGCGTACTGATGGCCGGTCAGTAACGCCAGTTTCTGCAATGCCGATTTCCACAAATCGGGATCCAGGGTGGCCGTCAGCACCGTTTCCAGGATCTCGATGTAAATCAGTTCCGGATCAATCGCCATACCGCCACCTGTGAGTCACTGTTTCCGCGGCCGGGGCGGCGCATGTGGCCGCTCTAATCAGCATAGTTCCGCCAGTGAAACAATGACAGTTCAGGTTCGCTGAGCAGCCCGGGAAGCGTGACGCCACCGCGCTATCAAGGGGTTCAGGATCCACTGTCGCGGGTTTGGATAGCGCCCGCCTTCCGGCATAGCGTCCGCCAGACCATCAGGGCGCACACCAGGGTGACGACCGCCAGCCCGCTAAACAGTAGCGTATAAGCAGAGTCATAGCTCTCGCGCAGCGCCCGGAGGGAAAAGTCAGGCAAAAGCGCAGCCGCCTGCGGCATATTGCCAGCCCCCAGCCAGCCTGCGGCGCGGTCAATCACCTCGGGGGCATACCCGTGAACGCGACTCTGCAGCGTCAGGGTATTGCTTGCCGTTAATATCGCTGAAACGACCGCCAGGGCGATCCCCTCGCCGGCAACGCGAACGGTATTGAACAGGCCTGCCGCCATACCGGCTTTCGCCATCGGCACAGCGGAAATCGCCAGGCCGTCCATCAGCCCCCAGGGAAACGCCGCCCCAGCTCCACAGAGGATCAGCGCCAGCACCAGCTGCGGGAGATGGTGGCTGTGAAAAGCGTTCCCCAGCAACAGCAACCCGACGGAGGCCATCATCAGTCCCGCCGTGGACACGTGCCCCGGTGAAAACCAGCGGGTGAGCAGGGCCGCAACGGATGGGAAAACCAGCATCGGCGTGGTCAGCGCCATCAGATACAGTGCGCTCTGCGGCTCACTCATCCCCTCTCCGCCCATAAAATGCAGGGGAACAATAATCAGCAGGACAACGTAGCAACAGCAGGTGGCGACAGGCAGCAACAGTACGCCGACAAAACGCGGATGACGCAGCAGGGAGATGTCCAGCACCGGGTTGTTCACCCTCCGGCAGCGCACGACAAACGCCACGAACAGCCCCCCCGACGCGATGAGCAAGGCCAGCGTGGTCAGGGATAAAAAACCGCGGGCCGGAATGACCATGAGCGATGCAGTAAACAGCATCAGGGCCAGCGTAAACAGGAGTAAGCCGAGGTTGTCGGGTGTCCGCGGCTCGCTTTTTTCTGCCGCGGGCAGATACGCCAGTCCGATAAGCAGAACTATCGCCGAGAGCAGCGCAAACAGGGCGTATACGCCGCGCCAACCCACCGCGTCGGTCATGAAGCCGATCAGCAGCGGGCCAAACGCCAGGCCGGCGCCGAACACCGTGCCCAGGATGCTGAATGCCCGCGTCCGCTGAGCGCCATCATACAGCTGGGCCAGCGCCGCACTGCCGCTGGCTAAAATCATCGCCGCGGCCAGGCCCTGCAGAGCCCTCAAAACGCCTGACAGCAAGAGATTGTGCGTCAGGCAAAACAGCAGGCTGCTCAGGCAAAACAGCGCGGCGCCGGCGATAAAAATACGTTTTCTGTCGATGGCATCCGCCGTCACCCCTGCGGCCAGCAAAAAGCTGCCGAAGGTCAACATAAAGCCATTGGTCAGCCACGACAGCGCAGCGGGAGAGCCGCCCAGCGACTGCTGTATCGCGGGGGTGGTCATGACGCCGCCGGTAAAACTTAACGGCAGCAGCAAGGCCGCCATAAAGACAGAAAGCGCGGCCAGGGCGCTGGCGTATCGGGAAGGTGTTCTGGCGGTGAGTAACATCGGGCGGCCCTCATCAGTCGGCAAGGAATGAATAAACTGTCGCCATCCTATTGCGGATGTTAATGCCGATAAATAGACTGAAAATATCTTCTTAAGAGACATAAGGTTTATAATCGATGGACAGCCTCACCTCGCTGACGTCCTTTGTCCGCACCGCCGAAACGCTAAGCTTTGTTCAGGCCGCCAGGCTGCTGGGCATATCTGCCTCGGCGGTGGGTAAGAATGTCGCCCGGCTTGAGCATAAACTGGGGGTCCGGCTGTTCAACCGCAGCACCAGAAACGTCAGCCTGACGGCGGAGGGGGCCGCATTTCTGACGCGCTGCCAGAGTATCCTGGAGCAGATCCAGGAGGCCGAGTCAGAGCTGACCAGCAGTCTCTCACAGCCCACCGGCAAACTGAGGATTTCACTGCCCGTCATTGGCTACCGCCTGTTGCTCCCCGCCCTCACCGCTTTTACCCGTCTTTATCCGCAGGTTGAACTGGATCTCGACTTTAGTGACCGGCTGGTCAATCTGATCGATGAGGGATTCGATGTCGCTATCCGCAGCGGTGAATTAGCGGACTCCCGGTTGATCGCCAGAAAGCTGGGAGGCTTTCGTTTTGTGCTCTGTGCCAGCCCGGCCTATCTGGCGGAATACGGCGTCCCCGGCTCGCCAGCGGAATTGGCGGCGCACAAGTGCATTTTTTTCCGCTTCCCCTCGACGGGGCTGATCCAGCCCTGGGAACTGCGCGATATGCGGCTGACGGGAGATTTCAGGGCCGCTGCCGTTATGACGGTCAATAACATTGAGGCCGCCATTCGCTTAAGCGCGGCGGGGATGGGGATCGCTTATGTGCCTGATTTTGTCGTGCACGAGGCCATCAATGAGGGACAACTGCAGGAGGTGTTGCCCGGCTGTTGCGTCAAGGATGGGCATTTCTCGGTCCTGTGGCCCGCCAGCCGCTACCTGTCACCGAGAATACGCTGTTTTATCGATTTTATGGCTGCGGCAGAGATCCCCTTGTCACCCGCATCGGCAACCCCTATCCCTTGTGTCTAACAATTTGTGGTGATTAGCTACCCCCACTGAAGCAGAGTGTGCCGCCCCCTTCCCCTAAGGTCAGAAAAGTCTGCACCGATGAATCTTGATTTGCAGCACATGGCTCTCCGCTTCACCTTTCACACCAGCTCATCTGGGTGAACGGTTACCTGAGTTGAAGGTCCGCTGCGAGCGAGGAGCGGACTCTGAGGGGGACACCGAATTAATACTCAATGAAGACAAATAATTTCACTGCGTCAATCAAGCGAAATTGAATTACGGAACAATGTGCCATTTCAATTGTTACATCAGTATTACCGACATGTCGGAAAATCCTAACTCCAGGATGGATGCTCCTAACTTTGTGAAGATTACCGAACCGTTCATTGTTCTGTTCGAATCTAATGACAAAGCTATGACGGGATGCCCACTAAACAATATAACACTTCATAACGACTGATTTTCGTTTAAGCTGAAATCACCATAGGTCACAGCCAAAACAGAAAAAAAACAACAGTAATGTATTTTCCTTCAAACACTTGTCCAGGAGTAGCAATTCGCCGACTACCAAACCTTAACTCATTGTATAAAGGAGCCTCAAAATCTTTCTCTTCAAATTCTGTTTTCATAGATATCTATAGGTTCATTATGCTAGATTCATCCTTCCTCATTATCTGTCACTTTATCCGCAACTCAGACACCAAGGACTTGAAGTTGAATTTGCTATATTTCTAATTATATGAAGATCCATAACCAGAATATACATATACCATAAGTAAAAATTGAATACACTTCAACTCAGCGAAGTTAGAACCGTATATTCCCCATACCAACTTCGCAATGCGCTACCAATTGATAAAATCAGTGATGTTATTCAACCTTGTTACAGTAACTGCCCGTCCCAACAAACTTTTCCAGTGTGTTTCACGGGCATTTTGTTCACCTGCGCCGCTCCACTCAATTATTCTTAAAGGCTTAGAGGTTAGATAAGGCCGAATAAGCATGTTTAGGTGAATGTCGAGACCAGAATAACCAAATAGTATTATTTCTTCTGATTCAAATAATGCAAACTGCAAATAGTCCCAGTACGTTGAAAGAACATTAGATGCTGCTATAACTGACGGTTTTCTTTTTATATGAGTTAATACAATATGTTCGCTAGGCTCATCTCTGTCAACCGTAAGTTGAGAGCGTGATAGTTTTAAAACATTTTCACCCTGATTAATAAATAGTGGTGAGCCATGCAAATGCAAATAATAACCAAACCTACGATCGTATTTCCGTTCGAGCGCTGCAGAGGAAAATCCGTGACCTAACATCCCATCAACTAAATACCCATCATACCCGCTGAATATATCATTATCTATGAACGAGTTGTATAATAATTTGTCATAGTTTAATGTCGCAACATGAGTACGTGTAGTTTTTACAAATTCCACAAGCGCATCTTCGAATATTTTCGGCAAACCTTCATCGTAATTATGCAACCTGGTTGCAACTTTGTGGATATAAGTGGCGGTGATTTCGGGAAAACTAAGGCCATCTTCAGTAAGCCAATGCACGTTTCCTTCTCCAATTCGAGCGAGAGCTTTACAATATGTGATAGCTTGGTGAAGGGTATCCAACTCATGTTCCCCTGCTGGTGGACCTTGCCGCTGAAGACAACGCTCAATAAGTTGCTTGTGGATATCGGTTAAAAAATTGGGACGATACCAAATATCTGCCAACGCCCTGTCTAAGGAGAAGTGAGCAGGATCTAAAGCCATACCGAGACCGTTACCAAATATTATTAATTTTCGTGCCATATAAGGGGACTCATGTTGGAATAACCTTGGATAGCGTAACGCGATACGCTGCAGTTTGTGGGCAGTATACATTCCGTTTGAATACACTCGATATTACAGACTTGCATGCAAAGAAATCCAAGCTGTTAGGTAAACAGAGGCCGCAGTGTATAGCCTATAAGGCCAACAAATAGCGGCATGTATTCTGTGACTCCAACTTTACCAAAATAGCGCTTAACTAGTAATAGTTCAATGACGCATGGCACAATATTTCATGTGGATTGATATCGATAAGTATTTGTCTCGATTGATTAACAAATCTTGAGCCTCAAAATGTCCGCTTCTGGCACAAAGCAGACGTCAAAATCTACAACATCGGGAAGCTTCTGGATGCCGCGTAAGTGGCATGGAGGCGCCAGATGATGCTGCATGTGTCTGAGGAGTCAAATGGCGCCGAAAGCCCGGCGTTGCCTGTTACTGGTTCATAAATTCTGCCTGTCTACCTCCTGTCCTGGTACGATGTCCAGGCTGCCGGCCCTCAAGCCAGCGGGTCTGTACTTCATGAGTTGTTCTGTTCATAACCTTTGTCCTTAACTCGTTAGTGGGTGACATCCCTGACTTTGCTGTCACGACACGACAAGCATATCAATTCATGATAAATGAATAATATAATCAATTTATTTTAAACATAAAATGAATTGTCGGCACTTTAATGTGTATATCATTTGCTATACATTCATGTTGTGTTATTCTTGTGTATCAATTGCTATACAAGAGAGGTGTGTATGAAATCAGATGTTCAACTCAACCTAAGAGCTAAAGAGTCTCAGAGGGCACTCATCGATGCCGCTGCAGAAATCCTTCATAAATCGCGAACCGACTTCATTCTTGAGATGGCCTGCAAGGCTGCGGAGAACGTGATCCTTGATCGTCGTGTTTTCAATTTTAACGACGAACAGTATGCAGAGTTCATTGATATGCTCGATGCACCAGTCGAGGATGAGCCTGCCATTAATAAACTACTGGCAAGGAAACCTCAGTGGGATGTATAACTGCGCCCGAGCCGTTATCCAGCGCCCATCAACTGGCAGAGTTCGTCAGTGGGGAAACGGTACTCGATGAATGGTTAAAACAAAGAGGTTTAAAAAATCAAGCTCTTGGCGCTGCACGAACGTTCGTTGTTTGCAAGACGGGTACGAAACAAGTAGCTGGTTTTTACTCTCTGGCCACCGGTAGCGTTAACCATACGGAAGCGACAGGTAGTCTTCGGCGTAACATGCCAGATCCTATACCGGTGATTATACTCGCTCGCCTGGCGGTAGATGTTTCATTGCACGGAAAAGGGGTTGGCGCCGATTTACTTCACGATGCGGTTCTACGCTGTTATCGCGTAGCTGAGAATATTGGCGTTCGTGCGATAATGGTTCACGCGCTTACTGAAGAAGCCAAAGGTTTCTATGCTCACCATGGATTTAAGGCATCGCAAACTCATGAGCGGACTCTGTTCCTTAAGCTTCCATGACTGGTTACTGGAGTGGATTAGAAACAGTACAAAAGTCATCGAATGAGCAAAGCGGTCAACAAAAAAGCAGCAATAAAGGTGATAATAAGTGAATAAAGAAAATCTGCTTTACCTAAAAAACAGTCTCGAAATAATAATGGGAATAAGTAGCTGGCAGCCTACTTACCTACAGCTTGAACAAATACAAATAGAACTCATCGCATCATCCGAAACGTTGGATGCAAGAAACATATCAAAAATCGTACACAGAATTTATGATAAGCCAATAGAATTAATCATCCTTAAAGGCCTAAATACAGCCGCAGCAATGCTGGCTCTTCTAAAAATACAAGAACTCGAAAATGAGTTAAAGAAAATAAAAAACCAAAATGATAAAAAAACAAAATAACCAATCTGGAAAAGATATGAATCCGCGTATTCATAAAGAGGTATCTCTAAATGATGGACTAGATACTTCAAAAGCCAAGCGATTATTAGAAGAAGCACTAAAAAAACCAACAGTTATAGATAATAAAAAACAGGACAACAAATAATGCATATATCATTCAATTTATTCCTTTTCAAGAAGGCGATTGAAGAAGAGCTTAACATCGTTGAGTGGAACCCAAATACAGAGCAACTTGGGGAAATGAGGAACGAAATTTTAAAACTGAATGGAGATGAAGATATTTTTGTAGTAAAGAAAATCGTTTTCAGTATATATAAAGAACCAATAAAACAAATGATTTTCAATGGGTTGGATACATCCAAGGCTAGCTCACTTCTTGCAAAGATAAATGCTCTTCCAAACCAAAAATAAAAGAGAAAAACATGAATGCATGAGATCATTGAAGGTCAGAAAAAGGAAATTAATGAGCTATATAGTAACTACACTACTATGCTCATCTCCTTCTTAAATGAAGAATGTCTCTTTGATGATGTTCACTCTGCCGGAGAGTCATTTTTTAGTTATCTTGAACAATGCACAGCACAAAATAATTCAACAGAAAACCTCAAGGAATCCACATGGAATCAATGGCTTGCGGAAACATGCATTGATGTTCTTGAGTTAATATCCCAGCATTATAAGACCTATAGAACGCAAAAGAATGATAACACGTTATCACCGAGTTCAACGGCTTTTGCGGCGATGCAACGACTGGTCAAACGTTATGATCCTGAAAAAGCAAAACTTATTCGAGAGCAATTTAAAAAAATGAATCTGCCAGTCTATGGATTCGATAAAAAAGGAAAAAGTCATATGACAAAAACACATGAAAGATGGGCTGCATTTTGTTTTGGGATATTTTTCATTGTATTTTTACTAGTTGTAGCAATATTTATCCCAACCCCTTCGCAATTTCAATATACCCTTTTCAGAATTGTACTATCGCTGGCTGCCGCAGGGTTCACAACTTTTGTCCCTGGTTTTATTGAAGTTAAGTTTTCAACCTGGTTAAGAGCCGGTGGCGCCCTTGCAATATTTGCTGTTGTGTATTGGATAGCTCCAGCTGCGTTATAAAATATGGTTCGCATAATGACGTTATACTAAAGAGGCCACTGCGGGAGAAATTTTCGCAGTGGCCTTTTCTACATATGGATATTTCTAACAAGCCAGTAATTAGACATTTTCACTGAGCTTTGACAGATTGGTTAGGTGAAACTGATAAGTTCCGAACTAATTATTTAATCTTGCCGCAAGATTGCAGCAAGGTAGTTGGATTGCAATTCCGATGTCAGTCTGGCACTTACAGGTCCAGAAATGTGCTTGTGAAAGTAGACTCAGCCAGAAACGAGTTTGAAACAGTAATTCATCACTTATTGTCCTGATAACAATAGCTAACAAAACTGGGGTTGTTGTCAGTTTTATAATATTGCAGATAACCATCCCTGGAATTGAAAAGGACCTGGAACGACATTGAGGGAAAACCATTAAAGACCATTGTCAGAGCAAGCATATGGGCACTAGTACCCTTCGGCTTATCTGTTAGTATTTCGCGCTCGGAGGCTATTAATTGACTCATTCGCCAACGCTGTGCCAGATCGGACTTCAGCGCGCTGATTGTTTCCGGAGCATCCCTCCCCTCAGTCGTACCGTACAGGATGTTATTGATACGATTTCGCAATTCTTCAGCTTCGGGAGAGTTGAGTTGACTATTAAGACTCAATGCACAATGTAGTTTGGTTGTATTTTTAAAATGTACTGATGTGTCCGTTATGATGGTGGATAGGGTGAAATCTATTTTGAGTACGTCATCGATAGCCTGCTCCATAGTTTGAACGTGTTGCCAGCGGTCATTTTCTACCTGTGTGATGACAATGAGCGGATTAGATAGTTTGCTTAACCGTACAATCAGCGGTGTAAGCAGTGTTGTCTCAGGCATCATCGTTACAGGCAGAGGTGCTGGATCTTGTTTCTGGACAGATGAGTTCATTTGCCAGAGCTTGAGTACAGGCGCGTTTTTCGCTGGCTTGCCATTCTCTATCCGATTAAGATCGGACTCGGACCACGCCATGCTAATCAGTTCGCTGTGACCTGTGCTATCAGTACGTATCAGAGAGAGAGGTTCATCTGTCTCTTTAACATTCAGTTTAAAACGTTGCACATCATCGGCATGATTGTTTCCCAGTCGCTGACGAGCAACAGTAATATAATCCGAATAGTTCTTACCGCTATCATCATCGCCGAAGGTATTATTATTGGTCAACGGAGTCCCTCGAGCAAAAACCCATGCCCAGCTGGCCTCTCCTGCAGCATTTTTTTCCAGAAGCATATCGTGAGACAGGAAACGGTATGGATTACGGACCACCACGCCAGCGCCATTGATAGGATAGTCCGTCATCAAATCTTTTTCTCGCTCTTTAGGCTTCAGCATCTCTTCCTGAACAATCTTGACCGTCCTTATTTCCCTGGTATCGCCTGTTGTTCCTCGATGGGTCAGGGAGACGATTGTCGGTTTCCCATCTATGACTGCAAATTTTTTTAAAGAAGCATCCGTCACTGACGTACAAATATAACCAGAAGGACAGAAAGAAAGCGTTAAATTCGGATGAGTTGTGCTCGATATCCAGTTAAAGCGAATAAGACCGATGTCTGTACTGGAGGCTCTATTACGTGAGAGTGATACCAAAGAACCAGGGGTTGTTGGCGTCAGGCTTTCGCTGTCAGGCATACTGGTTAATATCGGTGGTGTGGCAGGCCAGGCATCCGGGACTGGAGTAAAAACTTGTTCGTTCGGTCCGTTTTGTCCCAACTTTCTCATCTTAACCTGGTTACGTTTGAAATAAAAAGTACGTACACCATAATCGGCATTTGGATCAGTGGCCTGATTTTCTGGAGTTGCCCGCCCAACGACATAATCGTCAGCTCTGACAGGCATAGGATCGTATTCAAAATATGTGGAGCGGGTACGGTCTTGAAACGAATTTGCACCCCCTAATGATACCCCCAGTAGTACCGTTTTGGCCTCCTTCTCGCAGGATTGATACATCGTCCTCACATCAGTCAGTGTATTCGCTTTTTGCCTCTGAAATTGCCGACATAGGCGAAACGCTGACTGTTGCAGCTGGAGGTCACAATCCGCTTGAGTATACCTGTAGGTGGCATAACCATGACGATAGCAAAGATCGTGCATAACACAAGCCTGACGAAAACGTAGTGAAATGTCGGAGCCACCAACGCTATGTTTAAAAGCCAGCCTGTCGGCAAATACGGGGATAGAACAGTTCAACCCTGTAGCCTGACCGCCGAGAATTGCTTCTGTTGCAGCAGAGGAAGGATATGAAGTGAACGTAACTGGAGCCTCAATCTCTTCTGGTTGAGCCAGTGCCGGATACACGCTTTCAGCTACTTTTCCGACGATGGGATGGCATCCACTCAATAAAACAAGCAAACCCAACGCAGCACAAAATAAAAATGCTATTCCTTGCCATTTAAAACACTTCGCGGACCGACTCAGTTCTCGAGGCATAGCTTTTCCTCTCTACCGATTGCTGACCCAAAAACACAGATAAAACGAAACGGCGGTACTGAGTTTATCGTAGCTGAAGTTATGAAAACTGATAACAGTGTTATCTAACGGTTTGTGGTGATTAGCTACCACCACTGAAGCAGAGTGAGCCGCCCCTTTCCCTTTAGGTCAGAAAAGCCAGCAACGCTGAACCTTGTTTAGCAGCACATGGCCCTCCGCTTCACCTTGCACGCCAGCACATCAGGTTGAACGGTTACCGGGAGCTCGACTCCGTATGTACAAGGCGAACAGGCTTGACGGTTTATGTGAGAGGAGTTTAACCATGTTTCCAGTCGGCATTGACGTAAGTAAAAACACCCTGGATCTTTGCATGCTTTATGAAGGTATCAAAGGACGCACAAAAACCCGTAACATCCAAAATAACAGACATTCAGTTGAAAATATTCTTCGCTGGCTCAGGCTCCAGCACTGCGGTCCGGAAGATGTTCATGTTGTGATGGAAGCAACCGGTGTTTATCACGAACGGCTGGCTACTAAGTTACATGATGCCGGTTTCCGGGTTTCTCTGGCCAACTCTCATCGCTGGGAACCGTCAGCCCCCGAAAATTTACGATGAGATGTGCCTGCGGGGTAAACCTAAAATGGCGGCCATTTGCGCGCTGATTCGGAAACTTGTGCACTGGTGTTATGGCGTCCTGAAGACCGGAACCGTTTTTAATGACGAAGGCCTGAAACAAGTACTATCAACCTGACTGTACCAGGCTGGCATTAAACTCAATGTAACGCTCACAGCAGTAAGTGAGTATAGTTCCGCTATGAGTGAAAAACGGAAGTTCGTAAAACGCAGACAATATCGAGGTGAGGCGTTTAACTGCAGGAAATCATCATCGACGAACAAACCTGTCTGCTCTTATGGCATAAGCCCCGGCCTTTAGTGGGCACCAGGGCTCTTTCTGCTTCAATTCATCGTGATGACCACTTTGCCAGTATGTTGCTGGCTTTCAAAATATCGCCATGCTTCAACAGCATGTTCAAACTCGAATACCCTGTCTATAATCGGCTGAAGCTGACTTTTTACCAGCGCCCGATTCATAGCGATAAAATCCTCGCGGCTGCCAACACTGAAAGGTCTTACAGTTGCGCCACTTTTGAACAAAGTCATAAAATCGACTGATGCACTTCCCTGTGCAACAAAGCCCAGCAGAGCAATTTCCCCTCCCGGCGCTGCGGAGAGTAAAGACTGATTTAAGGTTCCCGGCCCGCCAATTTCCACAATACGGTCAACCCCCCTGCCTTGTGTCAGTTCCCGGACTTTTACTGACCATTCAGGATAATGTTGGTAATTGATGACATGATCGGCACCAAGCGCCGACAATAGCTGTGCTTTTACATCATTTGACGTTAACGCAATAACGCGTGCCCCCATGATTTTGGCGAGCTGCACCGCAAACAGTGAGACTCCACCGGTGCCCTGGGTAAGCACAGTCTCTCCCGGTAATACAGACCGCGACTGTTGAAGGCTGTTCCATGCTGTAACTGCTGCGCAAGGGAGAGTGGCAGCCTGTTCCCAGCTCAGGTAATCAGGTACTGAAACCAGAGACTCTTCATCAACCACCTTGTATGAGGTTAACCATCCATCGGCCTGAGTGCCATAAGTTCCTCTCCCTGCAGCGGCATCCCGTGCTCCACCAAACCAGTGAGGAAAGAAGGTTCCCACAACCCGATCCCCCTTTTTAAACAGGCTCACAGAATCGCCTGTAGCCACGACCTCACCAGCCCCGTCCGATAAAGGGATCAGCCCGGCTTTAGGGGTTAATGTGCCTGTTCCGTACAGAATGGCCAGATCACGATAATTAAGACTACAGGCGCGGACCTTTATCAGAACCTGATTACGCCCGGGGACTGGCCGCTGTTCCTCAATTAACTTCAGTCCTTGTAAACTTCCGAAACTCTCAAGTCGATAGCTATGCATATTGCTCTCTTTGGTTTTGTTGAGTACGTCGCTACCTTAAAATTTTTTTACTGGATGTAGAATGACTGAAAAGACATTATTACTGACTAACCGTCCATGAAAGAGGGAAAAAATGGATCCTCTCGATGATGTATTTGCTGCTATGCGTCTCAAAAGCGCACTTTATTCACGCCTTTTACCGCATGCCCCGTGGGGGATAAGCTTTGTAAGAAGTGCTTCAATTCGCTTTGGATTCATGGTTTCTGGACATGGAATTCTTATAGTGGAAGGCGTTGAAAACCCCATTGAACTGCGGCAAGGAGATGGGTTCCTGGTGAAGCCTGAGACCCTTTTTTCTCTGGTAGATATCCCTTCTACTCCAACACAATGGTGCGAAGATATCTTTGCTGAATGTTCAGGTAATAGTCTCAGTTTTGGAGGTGATGGCGAAGTGGCCAATATTCTCTGTGGCTATTTCTCCTTCGATACTACGGGAGCAGAACCGTTGCTTTCACTGCTGCCCTCAGTCGTGGTCATCCCCTCTGACGCTGCCCGTTCACCACTTTTGGAAGCGACGTTAAAACTACTGGCTATCGAAAGTACCGAACAGCACATGGGGTCGCGTATAGTCGTGAGCCGGCTTGCAGACGTATTTTTTGTACAGGCTATCAGAGCACATTATTTACGCGAGCAAACACATAAAAGCTGGATAGCCGCCCTTGCCGATCCCCGTCTTAGCCGTGTGGTGAAACAAATACACAGAGATATCGGGAGACCATGGAGCCTCAAACTGCTCGCTGCAGAAGCAGGGATGTCGCGCTCCGCGTTTGCAGTTCATTTTAAGGACATAACAGGAATCACTCCCGGGGATTATCTCACTCACTGGAGAATGTACCGTGCTCGTTGTTTACTGAGACATCCACAATTGACCCTGGCTAAGATTGCAGAGATGGTGGGCTACGATTCAGGAATTACTCTGGGCCGCGCATTCAAGCGTTTCACAGGAGTGACAGCGGGGGAATATCGTAAACGGTCCGGACAGGGATCTGACAGTCAGCTTTGAGCGAGGAGCGGACCTTTTGTTTGAAATAGCTATTCAGACTGGCACTATCTCTCAAAAGCCCTAGCCATTTTTAATGAAGGAGTTCACATGCTAAAGGTCATCGCCGAAGATTTTATCAAAACCGAGTGCGTCGACACGGTTCTCCCTTTATACCGCGAGCTCATCGCGGCAACGAAGCGAGAGCCTCTGTGTATTGCTTATGATTTGTACCGTGATGAAAAGGATCCGGGGCATTTTATTTTCATTGAAGAGTGGACTGACCATACGGCACTTGATGCGCACTGCGCCAGCGAGCATTTCACTCGGCTAGCACCTTTGATTGACCAATATGCGCGTAAAGCTGCGCAGTACATCCTAATGAATAGTTTGGTGGATCCTGAGAGATAAAGCCCGTTTCTGACGCAGAAAGGACAAACTAGAAGAGCTTAAGGTCCGCTGTGGGGGAGAAGAGGAAGTAGAAGCAGGCCCGAAATACAGGCTTTTCAGTAAAGCTCGTCAACACCTGCGGTAACTGCAAATCTGGCCGCTAAAGATAGGCGCAGCGTCAGGCTGATACCGATTTGCAGCAAATCATCTGTCTTCAAACCAGACAATAAACCTGGAGCCACCTGAATTCGGGTCACTATTGATGGTGTTCAGTATGCGTCTGCGCGCGATTCTTCAGGCAAGCTGGTCATTGCTCTTTCCACCCATAACAAGGCAAAAGTATCAAAATTCATGCTTAGCATCACCTGAAACACTTGCTAGATGATTCAGGCTGTTGTTTTATGCTGTTTTGGGTTTTAAATCATCATGTGTTTAACTGATGTGATGCGTTTTTTTCGAGTTTTATCGTTATTTTGTTTATTTAAAATAATTCCTCTTGGTGTTGCCTACACTAGGAAAAGGGTAGTTGGGGATAATTTTAATGAATAAACAATCATATTTTTTGCTAATTCTTGCATCCTCTATTTCTGGGTGTTATACAAAAAATCCTGTTGGACCAATTACGCCAGCTCAGCTAAACAATTATCCAACTTTAGTTTCAGCGCAAAAAAACCTTTAATGGCTGCGCGAAGAGATTTGATTGAGGCAAGTAATAGATGTAGGGATATCCACAATAATTTTGAAATGAGTTCTAAGCAAGCTGAAGCAACAAAACTGGCTCTTGGTACTGTAGGGGGCGTTTCAGGCATTACAGGCTCGGCTCTGATAGCGGCAGGTACCGGTGGTGTGGTTGGGGGGATTGCTGCAGGTTTGGCCGGGGTAATTAGTTTGACTCTGGGTAACACTGAAAAAGGCCCGCTTTCAACTTCTTATTACACAAAGCAAAAAGAAGGGATAGAAACACTAATTAAGAATACAGCGAATGATGCAAAAGATGAAACTGATCCAGAAAAAATTTATGCAATAGCATCTAGTCTGGCAATGTCCTGCTTAGCTGATGATCTGGATGCAAATGCTCCGCAAAAATAATAGCACTTAGCCTGGTGGTGACATATGGGTGACTTATCTCAAAACTTTGATAGAAGTGAGTTTGCTTGTAAGGATAATTGTGGCTTCGATAACATATCTCCCAAATTGATATCTCTGCTTGAAGAAATTAGAGCAATGTATAATTCACCAGTTATTATTTACTCGGGTTGTAGATGTGAAAAATATAATAAACTGGTTGGAGGGGTGTCGAATTCACAACATTTATATGGTAACGCTGCTGACATCTACATAGTCGGTGTTCATCCGCATGATTTGGCTGATCATCTTTCTAGTTATTACCCTGACAAATATGGGGTGGGAAAATATGCGAATTTTACGCATATAGATGTAAGGGATAACGGCCCAGCTCGATGGGGATTTTAGAATCTAAATTTATGAATCCTCGCGGTGCGGTTTTATTTTGATGTATTTAAAGGTAGGTGGGTCTGTTTGAAAAACGTAAAAGGTCTTACACTAAGCCTGTTTTTTAAGCAGCATCAAGATAGAACAAGCTTATAATTTAAATTTTTGATAAAAAAATAGTGAGGCAGCTATGCAGCGCATACTATGGTTTTTGGTATCTATATATATTTATTTCCCCCTCTTAAGTTTGGGTGCAGAACAAGCCCTGGAAGATCAAGCCGGCTTCAACATCCCACCTCCGGTTAAGTCGATTGCACGATATCAACTATATGCTACGAACTATTATGTGTATCCGGCAAAATCCACTAAGGATGGTGTTCGAATCAGAAGTATTAAAGGGGATGTATTATCAGACCCAATTTCTTCCCTGGACTATTGTTTTGGCGGTGTTGAAGGCTCCATTCTCACTACATTAAATGGGAAGGCTGAAACTTTAAATTTCCATAAAGTAAGTAATATTCAACATACAGACTGTAAGGTCGCTTTGAAAGGAAAAGAGGGCAAGTTGTCGCCGGAGGCTGTACGAGCCGCTGGATATATGGTTTATTATCCTGCTAAAAATACTTACGGTGATGATGTTAAATCAAGAGCACTAGTTCCATATAGAACAATTGCAGTAGATCCAAGTATTATTCCTATGGGGAGTATAATTTATATCCCTGCGGCTAGAAAACAATCTATTACACTACCGAACGGAAAAAATGTCTTCCACGATGGCTATTTCATTGCTTATGATAATGGTGGAACTAAAGGTGTATCGGGAAACCATATTGACATTTTTTGTGGATTAAAAAAACACTGCCTCACGAATATTGCGGATACTGGAAAGACATTTGAAGCTATGACGGTAGAACTATTAGATAAAGATAAGAAAATGTTAACCACATGGACTTATTAGCCTCATACATGAAGGATGTAGGTATTGACTCCAATTTATTGATAATGGCGTATAGTCAGACAGTGCCCAATTGACCTGCTCCCATTAAACTAACATAGCACGATGTAAGCAACTTCCGCTCTTTGCACAGAGCAGACGTTAACACCTACAGCATCGGGAAGCTTCTGAATGCCGCGTCAGCGGCATGGAGGCGCCAGATAAGGTTACATGTGTCTGTGGAGTCAAATGGCGCCGAAAGCCCGGCGTAGCCGGTTACCAGCCTATAAATTCTGCCTCCGCCCTGCCCTGGTTAGCCTGAACCCACTAACAGCAATAAAGAAGTTAAGGTAATCCCTTTAACCCCGGAGCGCTGGCTTCACGGCGTTCACGACGTAAAGGGCGTGATTTCCAGGTCCTTAGTCGAGGTAGCTTGCTGCTGACGCTTAGGGGGATGTTCTTCAGTTATTTCAACGACACCAGGGAACTTAACACGGTAGCTGAAAAGCTCAGCGCCGGAGATCCTGCCGCCGCGTCAGCGAAAGCCGGCGGCAGGAATACCACGCAAGGGAGCATCCTACCCTTTGGCAAAATTGGCCTGGATCCGCTGCTGCAGATAATCCTCGGCGCTGATGGGCGGGTACTTTCTCTGCGGCCCGAGGATCTCGACATCTTTATTGGCCTGGCAGAAAAACGCCAGGCTGTAGCGCGGCCCCTGATATTCGTGCGGCAGCGGGTTTCTCACCCGGTGGAAGTTAGACGGCAGCTGGTCGTCGCTCCAGCGCATCAGCATATCGCCGATATTGCAGGTGATCACCTCCTCCCGCGGCTCAATACTGGTCCACTGCTGGCTTTCGCGGTCTTTACCGGGACAAACCTGCAGGCCACCCTGGCCGGGGCGCTGGAACAGCAGCGTCAGGCAGTCAAAATCGGTGTGCGCGCCGGCCCGCCACATCCCCTGCTGCGACTGCTCGGTTGCATAGTAATGCAGCATGCGCAAGGTGCTCTGATAGGTGTCACGCTGCGGATCGTGCGCGGTGGTGAAAAACGATTCCGGAAAACCGAGCTTCAAAGCAAAGCAGGAGAGGATCTTCATCCCCAGCTGCCAGCACTGCGATTCAAACCCGAGCATCGTCTGCTGGAATGTTGGCAACTCCCGGTCGCTGGGCCAGCGCCCGGCCATCAACGGCCGGGTTATCTGATACGACTCTTTTTGATCCGGCGTGCGGGTCGACGGCCGAACCTGCGCCTTGCTCTCCCAGCCGGCGTTGCCGGCCAGCGGATACTGGCGCTTCACCTCGTCGGGCAGGTCGAAAAACGCCTCGGTCATGCTGAACGCCTGGCGGATATCCGCCAGCGGAATACCGTGGTGGCTGACCTGGAAGAAGCCGATCTCCACCGCCGCCTCCCACAGTTGTTCGGCAATGTCATTTTTTCTTTCGGCAAAGTTCGACAGGTCGATACAGCGCACTTCGCGGGCGAAGGTCTCTTCGCCCTGGGCGCCCATCAGCGCCTCTTTTTCCAGTTCCTGTAAGGCGTAGCGTTGATTCTGGGTGGTTGCGTTCATCGTCATTATCCTGTTATCAGTTAAACAGCGGCGCGCTGCTGGAGGGTACGGACGGCCGCCAGCGCGTCGTGGCGCATTGCGTCAAGGTCGAGACCGGGAATGGCGTCGTCTTCCACGATGGGGCGGCCATTGAGCAGCAGCGCCTTCAGCGCGGCGCGCCCACCGCAGGCCACCGGCCCAATGGCCATATCATGCAGGCCGAAGTAGCGCGGATCGTCCAGCCGGTAAATAGCGAGGTCCGCCTGCATCCCAACCTGCAGGGTGCCGGTCTGCGCTAAGCCAAGGATCTGCGCCCCGCCGGCGCTGCCCCAGCGCACCACATCCTCCACCGTGGCCGCATCGGCCCCCCCCTCGAAGGTGCCCCCGGCGTAGCGCGGCTGCGCCAGCATCCCCTTGCGCGCGCGCTGTAGCAGCCATGCGGCATGGGCTTCGCTTTGCATATCCGCCGCTTCATTGGAGGCAGCGCCGTCCACCCCCAGCGAGACCGGGACCCCGGCCTGCTCCAGCGCCAGCAGATCGGCGATGCCGCTGCCCAGCCGGCCGTTGCTTTGCGGGCAGTGGGCGATGCCGGTTCCGGTGCGGCCCAGCAGGGCAATCTCCTCCGGCAGCAGCTTCACCAGATGGGCAAACCACACGTCATTTCCCAGCCAGTCGTGCTCCGCGCAGAACTGCACCGGCGTCATGGCGAATTTCTGCCGCGCGGCGTCGAGATAATCGACGGTTTCCGATAAATGGCTGTGCAACCGGATCCCCAGCTGGCGGGCCAGCTTCGCCATCTCCCGCAGCTGGGCGCCCGGCGCGGAGTGCAGGACGGTAGTGGGCGCCATCACCACCCGGCGCAGAGAATCGGGCCGGGGGTCGTGATAGCGGCTGACCAGCCGTTCGATATCCGCCATATAGCCGTCGAAGGTTTCCGGACGCAGCGCCACAGGCAGATCCTGTTCCACCGCCCGACCCTGGGTCGCCCCACCCCGGCACAGAACGATGCGCATCCCCAGCGCTTCCCCTTCGCTGAAGACAATCTCCGAGGTATCGAAAGGCATATCCGGCCAGTAAAGGTAGTTGTGATCCGCCACGCTGGCGCAGCCCGAGCGCAGAAGCTCCACCAGGCCGATGCGCACCGCCAGACGAAAGGTATGTTCATCGAAAGCCGCGCGAAAGCGGTACGGCGTAGCGCTCAGCCAGGCCGTCAGGCTCTGGTTCAGCCCCTGCGGCTCGCCCTTCAGCAGCGACTGAAAAAGATGGTGGTGTGTGTTCACCCATGCCGGATAGATCACGCAGTCGCGCGCATCGATCTGTCGCTCTTCCGGCAGCGGCGTCAGGCTGCCGATGGCGGCAATCTTGCCGTCGCGGATGCGAATATCCGGCCCGGCCAGCCGCGCCGCCTCTCCGGGCAGACCGCTGAGGATGGCATGGGCATTTTTAATCATTAATGACATGGCGTCGCTCCTCAGGGTTTAACCTGCATGGCCTGAACAAATTCGGTGGTGTAGGCCTGTTTCCAGTCGGTGGCCGCCGCCAGCAGACCGGCGCTGACCATAAAGTCGCGGGTCTTCTGCCAGCGCGCGTCGGTCATCGTCCCCCAGCCCTGGCTGGCGGCATCCCCGCCGTCGATCAGGTGATGCTCACGGATCTGGGTCACGCCCCAGGCGAGCAGATCGTCGGTCATTTTCGGATTGTCCTGCTTAATCAGCGCATTTCCCGGCGCCGGATCCTTGAGATAGCTCACCCAACCCTCCATTGAGGCGCGGACGAACTTCGCCATCGCCGCTTTCCGCTCGGCGATGGTGTCCGGGCGGGCGATAAGGATGCCGCCATACGGGGGATAGCCGTGCTCGGAAAAGAGGAAGAAGTTCGCCTTCACCCCGGCCTTCTGCACCTGGAACACCTCGGAGCTGACATAGGCCTGCTGGGCGACAGCGTCATCGACGACAAAGGGTTGAATATTGAAGGTATAGGGGCGAACCTGAGCGTCGCTCAGCTGGTATTGCGCCTTCAGCCACGGCCACCACGTCGCCTGACCGGAGCTGGAGACCAGAAGCGTTTTGTCTTTCAGCCCCTGCAGGGAGGTGACATCGGCATGGGTCAGCAGCCCCTGGGGATCGTACTGAAAGGGCGCGGCAATGGCTTTCGCCTGGAAGCCGCGCTGAATGCCTTCCAACAGCTGCAGGTCGTAACCGATGATCACATCGGCCCGCTTCGACAACAGCAACTGCATGCCGTTGACCTGGGGTCCGCCGGAGCGGATCTCGACGTCGAGACCGTATTTTTTGTACAGCCCAGTGGCCTTGGCCTGATAATAACCCCCCTGCTCAGCCTGAGCGTACCAGGAGGTCAGCAGAACGATTTTCTCCTCGGCCTGAACGGCCAGCGAGACACCGCCGAGAGCCATCAGGCCCAGCCAGCGAAAGCCCCGGGGAAGGCGTGCACGACTTTTCATTATCCCTCTCCTCTTCATGCCGGGAGAGGGGCGAGCAAACCACGGCTCAGCCTCCCATCCCGGTCAACATTGAACCGCGACATGGTGACTGAGCAATGTCCCGTATGGATAACCCGTACTGACCGCTTCTACTCACACTCAGCTATACAAAAACAATGCCAGATTTGATCGCCCGCGAGCGGCCGCGAGAAATCGCCTGCGCCGCCGCCCACGGGTATGCAACCTTTGATTCATGCACATCAAAAACGCACCATCATGGTGCGTTAATGAATGATTTTAGTGCCTGCCCGGTCTCACAGCTGACTGAAGAGCATCTCCAGCTGGTTCAACATCATCGAGGCGGCGAGGGAAAGCTGGCGGGCGGGCGAGACGCACAGCGCCAGCGTGAAAGGCTTAAGCTGCGGATCGGTTAGCGGTACAAACGCCAGCTGGCCGGACTCGATCTCATCGAGAATATCCAGCCGGCACAGGATGCCGATGCCCATCTGCTCTTTGATCAGGGTGCGGATCATGTGAATGTTATTCGACACCGCCACCTCCTTCACCTCGTTGCCGCTGATATTCACCAGCGCCTCCACCGGCTCGCTGATCATCAACGGGGCGGACGGCAGGATAAACGGGTAGTCGATGCACTGACTAAAGCGCACGGCGCTGCGGCTGGCCAGCGGATGGCCGGTCGGCACCACGATACCCATATTCATCTCGGCAAACGCCCGCACCTGCAGTTCGCGGGAGGTCTGGGGATTGAGCATGATGCCGAAATCCGCCTCGCCGGAGATCAGCGCCTGCTGAATGTGGATATTGTTGATGGTGGTCAATGTAAAAGAGATGTTGGGATAATGTTTATGCACCTCTTTGAGCATCGTCGAAAAAAAATGCCGGTTAATGGCATCGATGGTAGCGATGCGCACATGCCCCCGCCGCAACCCGCGCAGGTCATCCAGCTGTTCGCAGACCCGGGTAAAGTCCTTTTTCCAGTTATTGGCCGCGTGCAGAAGCAGCTCCCCGGCGGCGGTCAGACGCAGCCCGGTGGGATGGCGCTCGAAGAGCGGCATCGCCAGCTCCTGTTCCACGCGCAAAATCTGACGGTCGATGGAAGACGCCGACACATGCAGCGCCTCTGACGCTTTACGAAACGATCCCTGACGGGCCACTTCGGTGAAATAGAGCAGAAATCGGGAGAAGGCAAACATGGTTTGGGTGCTCTCTTTTTTGCAACGGGTTGTGCGAATCAAAGCTCTGGACGCAACAGTTTTATCACAATACCGTAGCATTCATAGCGGAGAAACGATCGTTTCACCCATTTTCTTGCACGCCGGACAGTTTACCGCGAAGAGGAGTTATCTCTTCGCCGACCCTGGCCGCCCTGCAGACAGCGGAATGAGGGAGAGTAAACGGTAATGCACAGCCACGATCTTATTTCGGTCTCGGTCGGGGAAATACGCCCCAATGGAGAGGGAAATCTATCATTAATATTGCAGGCGGCGGCCGGGGAAATATTACCGGCCTACTCTGCCGGGGCGCATATCGATATTATTATTCCCGGCGTTGGCCCCCGGCAGTATTCCCTGTGCGGCACGCCTGACCGCAGTAATACTTATGAAATTTGCGTCAGACTGACGGACGCGTCCACCGGCGGCTCACGCTATTTGCACCAGCAGGTGAAATCCGGCGATCGGCTCGCCATTTCGCCTCCGCGCAACCATTTTCCCCTGCCGGAGGCCGGGCGCTACCTGCTGTTTGCCGGCGGTATCGGCATCACGCCGTTGCTGGCGATGGCTGAAGCAATTGCCGCCAGAAAGGGGGCGCTGGAGCTGCATTATTATGTCGCCAGCTCGCGCCAGACGGCCTTCTCCCCGCGCCTGACCCAGCTGGCTGCGGGCGGCACGGTGGCGATCCACTGTAGCGAGGAAGGCGCGTCGTTTCGCCAGCGGATCCCCGCCTGCTTAACCACACCCGATCCTGATACCGCAGTGGTCGCCTGCGGCCCGGAGGGTTTTATTCAGCGACTGCAGTCGGTCATGGAGGAATATCGCTGGTCGCCGTCGCAATTCGTCTTCGAGCGTTTTACTCCCGCGGCGGAAAATAATACTGCGGCGAAAAATGCGTTTTATATTGAACTGGCCTCCAGCGGGCGGCGCCTGCAGGTCGCCGCGGATCAAACCATTGCTCAGGTATTACAGCACGCCGGCGTGGAGGTGATGCTCTCCTGCGAACAGGGAATGTGCGGGTCGTGTATTACCGGGGTCCTCGACGGGATCCCCGAACACCGGGACAGCGTGCTGACGGCGGAAGAGAAAGCGGGCAACGACCAGATCACGCTCTGCTGTTCGCGGGCGAAATCGCCGGTTCTGGTTTTGGATCTGTGAGGAGACTGACGATGACCTTCCCCTCCTCTTCCGCACAGCTCGCCGGTATCAGCCGCGCCCGACTCCCGGCCTGGGCGCTGCCCGACGGCTGGCCGACGCAGGCCAACGGTGAACCGCAGCTGGCGGACCTGGCCTTTCGCGATGGACGGATCGCCGCCGTGACGCCGTCCGTCGAGCCGGCTCCCGGCCTGTGGGACCTGGCGGGGGCGTTGACGCTCCCCGGCCTGGTGGAACCCCATGCCCATCTGGACAAAACCTTTACCATTGAACGCTGCCGTCCGGCGCAGGCCGGGCTGCTGGCGGCGATCCACGCCATGCACGAGGATCGCCAGCACTGGACCAGGGCGGATATTCAACGTCGGGCGTCCGCCGCGCTGGCCCGGGCGGCAGCAAATGGTGTGACCCATTTGCGTAGCCATATCGACTGGTTTACCGCCGACGCACCGGACGCCTGGCAGGAGATCGCCCGCCTCGATACCGTCGGCATCACCCTGGAGCGGGTGGCGCTGGTCCCGCTGACCCTGTTTCGCGATCCGGCGGACGCCGGGGCCATTGCCCGAACGGTCGCCACCAGCGGGGAGGGCTGCCTGCTGGGCGGCTTCATCCACTCCTCCAACTGGGACGCCGCCGCCATGGCAAACCTGCTGGATAGCGCGGCCCGCTGGGATCTGGATCTGGATTTGCATATTGATGAGGAGCTCAGCGAAGTGTCTCAGGGGCTGACCTGGCTGGCGGACCATCTCTCCCGCCACCCTTTTCCCGGGCATATCTGCTGCAGCCACGGCTGCGCGCTGGCCGCCGGCAGCGACGAACAGGCGGCGCCGATCCTGCGCCAGCTGGCGGCGCACGGCGTCACCCTTATCGCTCTGCCGATGACCAACCTGCTGCTGCAGGATGCGACGTTCGGTCGCACGCCGCGCCAGCGGGGGATCACGCTGCTGCACGAGGCGCAGGCCGCCGGCGTGGCCACCCTGCTCGGCTGCGACAACGTACAGGATGCCTTCTGCCCGGCGGGGAGCTACGACCCGCTGGACACCCTGGCCTGCGGCCTGTTCAGCGCTCAGCTCAGCGACCTGTTCGACCGGCAGTCGCGGCTGATCTGCGATCGCGCGGCGCTAACCGGTTCGCCGGCAGACGCGGCGCCCTTTGCCATCGGCGCGGCGGCCAGCGTGGTGATTTTCCCGGGTAGCGACCGTTTTACCTGGCCTTTAAACAGCGCCGCCCGTCTGGTGGTTAACCACGGCAGGTTAACCCACCGGCGCGTGTGGCAAGAGGAGATGGCACATGAGTCTTGAAGCAGGCGCGGGGGTGCCGCTGGCGCGGTATGCCGCCTGGCGCAGAGCCGGCGATTTTATCTTTCTCTCCGGCATTATTCCGGTCAATCCCCTGACCGGCACCATCGTCAACGGCTTTCAGGATGTGCCTGAGCCGGTGCGGGAGCTGCTGGGGGCGACCGGCGAATTTTCGACCGATGCGAAACAGGGCCCGATCCTCGCCCAGAGCTGGTACGTCCTGGAAAGCATCCGCCACACCGTGGCGTCCGCAGGAGGGCAGATGAGCGACGTTATCAAGCTGGTGCAGTACTTTCGCAACCTTGACCATTTTCCCTATTACAGCCGGGTCAGAAAGCTGTTTTATCCCGACCAGCCGCCCGTTTCCACCGTGGTCCAGGTCAGCGAAATGCTGCCCGACGCCACGGTATTGATTGAAGTTGAAGCGACCGTCTGGTTACCCCAGCCAATTCACTCCGAGGCACCGCGATGATTAACGGTTACATTCCTGCAGCGCGCTTTCTCCCTTTCCTGAGCTGGACGGACGTGGCCGCCCTGCCGGATAAAAGCAATACGGTTATCGTCCTCCCCACCGGGGCGATCGAACAGCACGGCCCGCATCTGCCCTGCTCGGTGGACAGCGTGATATCTTCCGGCGTGGCGGGCCATGCCCTCGCCCGGCTGCCGGCGGCGATCCCGGCCTACGCCATCCCGCCGATCGTCTACGGTAAGTCCGAGGAGCATCTGCATTTTCCCGGCACCCTGACCCTCAGCGGCGATACGCTGCTGCATACCCTGCTGGAGATCGCCGAATCCCTCTATCGGGCCGGTTTTCGCAAGCTGCTGATGATCAACGGCCACGGCGGCCAGCCGCAGATCCTGCAAATCGCCTGCCGGGAAATGCGCCTGCGCCACGGGGATTTCATCGCCATCCCGCACGATGTGTTCAACGTACCCAACTGCGAAAAACAGTTTCTCAGCCCGCATGAACAGCGGATGGCGATGCACGCCGGACATAGCGAAACGGCGCTGATGCTGGCGCTGGCCCCGGAGTGCGTTCATATGGAGCGGGCGGTCGCCAACTTCCCGCCGGAATTCCCCTGCCCGACCCTGTCGAAAGGCCGCCCGGCGGCGGCGTGGGCGTCGTATGACTTTGGCCCCAGCGGGGTGATTGGCGACCCGACCCCGGCGACGCGGGAGCAAGGCGAAGGGCTTCTCGACTCCCTCGCCGCCAGCTGGGCGCAAGCGATCATCGAGATCCACCGCATGGCCTGGGTCGAACGTCACGAACCGACCTGGGGCAAACAGCACTGGCACGGCTTTGTGCAGTCCCTACCCCCCTCTTTCGCTGCTGAATCCAAGGAGCCATGATGAATACCAGACCGACGCTCGTTTTTACCCTGCTGACCGTGGCCGCCCTCGCGACCTCAGCCTCCTGCTTCGCGGCGGAGAAGTTTACGTTTCTCACCAACTGGTATGCCCAGGCCGAGCACGGCGGGTTTTACCAGGCCCAGGCCACCGGGCTGTATCAGCACGCCGGTCTCGATGTCGAGATTAAAATGGGCGGCCCGCAGATCAACGTCATGCAGTTGATGGCTGCCGGTCAGGCGGATTGTACCCTTGGCGACAACGGTCAGGCGCTGGAGACCTGGCAGGCCGGGGTGCATGCGGTGACCGTCGCTACCGTGTTCCAGCACTCGCCGACGGTGTTTATCACTCATAACAAAGTGGAGAACCCGGCGGAGCTTAAAGACAAAACCTTCCTGCTCGCCACCGAGGCCTATACCTCTTTCTGGCCGTGGGCGAAGAGCGAGCTGGGTCTGGCTGGCAGCAAAGTGCGCCCCTATACCTTTAACGTCCAGCCGTTCCTCGCCGATAAAAATCTGGTGCAGCAGGGCTACGTGACCTCCGAGCCGTTCTCCGTCGCCAAAGGCGGGCAGCCGTTCTATGTCTATCCGCTCAGCGACTGGGGCTACCCGCCCTACGGCAACTCGATTATCTGTATGGCCGACACCATCCGCAAACGTCCGGCGGCGGTGGCAGCCTTCGTCAAAGCCTCCATGGAGGGCTGGAAAAGCTACCTGCAGGATCCCGCCCCCGGCAACAACCTGATCGGTAAAGCAAATCCGCAAATGAGCGCCGAGCAGATCGCCTTTGGTATTGCCCAGATGAAGCAGTACCAGCTGGTGACCGGCGGCGATGCCAAGACCGGCGGCATCGGCATCATCACCGAGCCGCGGCTGAAGAAAACCTGGGACATGCTGGTGAAAAACAAACTGATCGACGCCAGCAAGGTGCCGTTTGAGCAGACTTACACCCTGGAGATGGTCAAAGACGCCGGAGTGATGCCATGAATACCGCCCCGAAACTGACCGTGATGAGCGACACCCGCTTTACGCCCGCCTCTGCCACCCCGGCCATCGAGGTGCTGTCGGCGGAGAAGATCTACAGCAACGGCACCCGGGCGCTGCTGCCCGTCAACCTGACCATCAATCAGGGGGAGTTTATTACCCTGCTCGGCCCGTCCGGCTGCGGGAAGAGTACGCTGCTGAAGATGGTCGCCGGCCTGGTGGAGCCCAGCGACGGCAAGCTGATGCTGTGGCGGCGCGATAGCCGGGAGAAAGCCCAGCATCCGCTCTCGTTCGTCTTCCAGGAAGCCACCCTGATGCCGTGGAGCAGCGTGCGCAATAACGTCAGGCTGCCGCTGGATCTGGCCGGCGTGCCGCGCGCGGAAGGTAATACCCGGGTGAGTGAAGTCCTTGAACTGGTGGGGCTGGGCAAATTCGCCGACGTCCTGCCGCGCGAACTCTCCGGCGGCATGCAAATGCGCGTCTCCATCGCCCGCGGCCTGGTCACCCGGCCAAAGCTGCTGCTGATGGATGAGCCCTTCGGCGCGCTCGATGAAATTACGCGTAACAAACTCGACAGCGACCTGCTGCGTCTCTGGCAGGAGCAGAACCTGACGGTGGTGTTCGTCACCCACTCGATCCACGAAGCGGTGTTTCTCTCCCAGCGGGTGATCATGATGGCGGCCCGTCCCGGACGGGTGGTCGAAGATATCGCCATCCGGGAGCCGTTCCCGCGCAGCGAGGCGTTCCGCGTCAGTCCGGCCTTTTCCCTGTATGCCCGTCAGCTGCAGGACAGTCTGTTGCAGGCCAGCCAGTCCGGTATGGAGTCATAATATGAAAAACACAACCTCAACGCCGTGGGTCCAGCATCCGCGTTTTCTCAAAATTCTCTATCCGACCCTCGTCGCGGTGGCGGTGGTGCTCCTGTGGCAGGGCGCGGTGAGCTATTTTCGCATCCCGGCCTTTCTGGTGCCGTCGCCGCTGGTGATGCTGGAAAGCCTGTGGACGCATCTCACGCCGCTGCTGCTGGCGCTGCTGTTCACCCTCAAGATCACCCTGATCTCGTTTCTGCTGTCGATTGTCATTGGCGCCGCGGTGGCGTTTATCCTGGTGCAGAACCGCTTTGTGGAAACCGCCCTGTTTCCCTACATCGTGTTTTTGCAGGTGACGCCGATTGTCGCCATCGCCCCACTGATCATCATCTGGGTGAAGGATGCCACGCTCTCGCTGGTGGTATGCGCCACCCTGATGGCGGTGTTTCCCATCATCTCCAATACCACTCAGGGACTGCGCAGCGTCTCCCCCGGCCTGCTGAGCTATTTTCGCCTCAATCACGCCAGCCGCTGGCAAACGCTGGTGCGGCTGCGTATCCCCTCGGCGCTGCCCTATTTCTTCGGCGCGCTGCGTATTTCCAGTGGGCTGTCGCTGATTGGCGCGGTGGTGGCAGAGTTTGTCGCCGGGACCGGCGGGACCAATACTGGTCTGGCCTATCAGATCCTGCAGGCTGGCTACCAGCTGGATATCCCGCTGATGTTTGCCGCGCTGCTGCTGATCTCTCTCGCCGGGATCGCGCTGTTTGGCGTGATGTCCTGGGTTTCGCGCCGGGCGCTCAGCGCCTGGCATGAAAGCGAAGCCGTGCAATCTCATTAATGTTTTGCTGACGAACAGGAAGAAAAATGATGACTGATGAGCAGCGTCAACACGCGGTCGCGGCGATCCAGCAGGCACTCCCGACGCTGGAGTGGACCTTACAGCCGGCGAAGATCAAACGGCTTTCCCGCGATTTTCACTGGTTCAGTCCGGTACTCACTGAGCAACTGGCGGGGAAACAGGCGGACGCGGTGGTTCGCCCACGCGACGAAGAGGAGCTGCGCCAGCTGGTCGCCGCCTGCGCGCAGCACCAGCTGCCGCTGACGCTGCGCGGCAGCGCCACCGGCAACTATGGCCAACTGGTCCCCCTCGAAGGCGGGCTGCTGGTCGATATGACCGGACTCAACCAGATCGTCGCCCTCGGCAACGGCACGGTGCGCGCCCAGGCCGGCATTCGTCTGGCAGACATCGAAACCGCCGCCCGCCCAACGGGATGGGAGCTGCGCTGCATGCCGTCGACCTACCGACTGGCGAGCCTGGGCGGCCTCTACGGCGGCGGGTTCGGCGGCATCGGCTCCATCAACTATGGGCCGCTGGCGGCGCCCGGCAATGTGCTCAGCGTCAAAGTGATGACCGTCGAGCCGGTCCCCCGCGTGCTGACCATCCCGGCTCCCGAAGCGCTGCTGCTGCATCACGCCTACGGCACCAACGGCATTATCCTGGAGGTTGAGCTGGCGCTGGCGCCCGTGCACCAGTGGATTGAACGCCTGGACGTGTTTGACGATTTCGCCGATGCGCTGAACTATGCCAACGCCTGCGTCCGTTCGCCGGGGCTGGTAAAACGTCAGGTCGCGCTGCTGGCCACGCCGATCGCCGACTACTTTAGCCACCTCAAGGATCGTTACCGCACCGGGCAGCATGCGGTTATCAGCCTGATCGCCGAGGAGAGCGAAGGACTCTGCGCCAGCCTGTTACAGCGCCATCGCGGGAGCAACGCCATCCGTCAGGCCAGCGACGAGGCCCGGACGCAAAACGCCGCGTTAATGGAATACTGCTGGAACCACACCACCCTGCATGCGCTCAAGGTGGACAATACGCTGACTTATCTCCAGACGGCGTTTGATCCGCTGCGCTATCCGCAGCAAATTTTACAGATGGAGCAGCACTTCGCCGGGGAGGTGATTTCCCATATTGAATTCCTGCGTGATATCGAGGGCAATCTCACCGCCAGCGGTCTGCAGTTGGTGCGCTATACCACGCCCGCGCGGCTCAACGCCATCATGCAGATATTTCGCGACAACGACGTCAAGATTAACAACCCCCACGTGCTGCAGGTTGAGGACGGCAAACAGGGCGTGATTCGCCCCGACGTCGTGGCGGTGAAACAGTCTCTCGACCCGGCGGGATTGCTTAACCCCGGCAAGCTGCGCGGCTGGGCGCTGCGCGACCAGCTGGAACTGGACAGCAACCCGCTGGCGCTGGCCACCCGCGAAACCCCCACGACCTGATCGCCCCATTCCGGGGCGCGCTAACCGGTCGCTGGCCCGCTTCTCTTCCTCCTGCCCGCGCGGCGAGTTTTTTTACGCCACTCATTCATATGAATGAGTGGCGTCTCTGTTTCCTCCGTTATACTCATCAAAAAAGCGACGATGAATTTATTATCACGGGTTAATTCCACGGTTCAGTTTTCGTGTCGAATTAAATAGTTATTCCGAACACGCTCTGGCGGATTATTTATTACGCGCTGTCATTTTATTACAACTTGCCGATTACCGGCCTGAACGACAAAAATGACCGTAAAATGAGTCGACATAAATTTGCCCTATGAATTAAGCACATGATAAAAACGTTGTAAATTATTTTTATTCAACACAGCAATAGTGAGGATAATATGAGCGATGCCATTTCTTCGCAACTTGAAAACATCATTACGATGCTGATCGCCATCAGTATCGCCTCGGAAAGACTGGTAGAGATAATCAAAGGGTATTTTCCCTGGCTTAATCTGGAAAATCAGGATCCGGTCATCGAAGGACGACGCAAATCTGCCCTGCAGATATTAGCGGTGGTTGCCGGTATTGTGACGGCGTTTTTGACCCAACCATTCGTCGCCGGCAGTTTCTCGGCCATTAAACATCCGGACCTGATGACATTATGTATTGGCCTGATGGCAAGCGGCGGATCGGCGTTCTGGAACGTCATTCTTAATTATCTGTTGCAAGTGAAAAACCTGAAAAAGCAACAAGTCAGCAGCGTGAAAGCAGACCCAGTAGCGGATGCAGTAGCCGATCCTGCCCCCCCTTCTCCGGTTTATCAGGACGTGGTTCATGGCGCAGAGCCGGTCAGCTCAAACCCCTGTTTCAATCCGGAGGGTAAATAACATGGTATGGCGTGTCGCAAAGAGTCTGCTGATACTCAGAGATCAGATTAATCAATATGCTCCGCATCGCAACACGGACAGCGATGGCACCATTGGTGATGAACATCATGCCCACACCAACTCGGATCATAATCCGCAGGTGATAGATGGAAATATTGGTGTGGTAACGGCTATCGATATTACCCACGATCCTCAAAATAAATGTGATGCTCAGGCGATTGTCGATGCGTTGGTCGCCAGCAAAGACAAACGAATTAAATATATTATCTGGAACAAACGGATCATTAGCGCTTCTGTCCAGCCTTGGGTATGGCGGGATTACCATGGCGTCAGCCCGCACGATAAACATTTCCACTTATCCGTGGTGCCGGTGAAAGCGCTGTACGATTACACCTTACCGTGGCTGTTATTTAATCCACATAAAGAATGATCCAGTTTTTTTCCGATTACCGTGAGGCGAATATGACTCAACAAATCGACATTGAGAAAATAAAAGCGGCACTCAACGCCATTGAAGAACTCGAACAGATTGCCCGTTCAACGCAGCCGGCCGATATTAAAAATTTTTGTGTGGAATATAACAAAACATGGAAAAAGAAAGTGGATACCCTGCTGGCACTGATTATTGATGAACCCATCAGTTCGCTGTTAGTTAAACTGGTGCCTTACTTACCCACACTGCTGGTGATTATTAACATGCTAAAGGCGGGCGTTGAGCAATATTGTCAACTGCATCTCGCGGAGGAGCCTCCCGTAGATAAATAATTGCCACCCATCCGGCCAGGGCCTGCTCAGGCACTGGCCTCCCTCCCCAATCCCCCATCTGTCCACGTTTCTCTCAGCCCAACGCCGACCTTATCCTGCGCCGGACAGTCCCGCCATATGGACGATAAGCCCTACTGCGGCGGCGGCGGCCAGTACCCAGGTCAGCTTCCACTTATAACGAAACAGCAGCCCGGCGGCGCCCAGGGCTATGGCTGCGGACCACGGGTCGAAACCGGACGGTCCCCAGACGCTATGCCAGATAAAAAACAGCGCCAGATTCAGGATAACGCCCACCACCGCGGCAGTGATGGCGGTCAACGGCGCGGTAAATCCCACCTTATTATGGGTCGTTTCAATAAACGGCCCGCCGGCGAGAATAAAGATGAACGAGGGCAAAAAGGTAAACCATGTCACCAGGCACGCCGCCGCGATGCCCCCCAGCAGCACATCATCGACGCCCAACACTGCTTTGGTGTAGCCGCCGACAAACCCGACAAAGGTCACCACCATGATCAACGGTCCGGGGGTCGATTCCCCAAGAGCGAGGCCGTCCATCATCTGCCCTGCCGTCAGCCAGCCATAGTGGGTCACCGCCCCCTGGTAAACATAAGGTAAGACGGCATATGCCCCGCCAAAGGTCATCAGCGCGGCTTTGGTAAAGAACCAGCTCATCTGGGTCAGCGGATGCGCCCAGCCCAGCATTAGCGTCAGGGCGGCCATCGGCACCAGCCACAGCAGCATTCCGGCGATCAGCACCCGTGAGGTGCGCCGCCAGCTGAAAATGGCATGGGCCGGAATCGGCGTCGTGTCATCAATGATGGCGGCTCCGCCAGGGTGACTCTGCGCACGGTGGGCGTCCGCTTTGCCGAATATCGTCGGCGCCAACCGTCCGCCGATAAAACCCACCAGTGCCGCGGCGAGGACGATCAGCGGAAAAGGAACGTTCAGCGCAAAAATAGCGACAAAGGCAGCGGCGGCGATGGCCCAGTAGGCGCCATTTTTCAGCGCCCGCGAGCCGATGCGGTGCGCCGCCTGCAATACTATCGCCGCTACGGCGGGTTTGATGCCATAAAAGATCCCCGCCACCACGGCGACATCCCCCCAGACGAGGTAGATCCACGCCAGGGCGATGAGTAACACCAGCGAGGGCAAAATAAACAGCACCCCGGCGATGACGCCTCCCCAGGTTTTATGCATCAGCCAGCCGATATAGGTCGCCAGCTGCTGGGCCTCCGGGCCGGGCAGGACCATACAAAAATTGAGCGCATGCAGGAATCGCCCTTCCGATATCCAGCGTCGGTTATCCACCAGCTCCTGGTGCATCATGGCGATCTGCCCGGCAGGCCCGCCGAAGCTGATGAAGCCAAGCTTGAGCCAAAAGCGAAATGCCTGCCAGAAGGAGACGGAAGCGACGACGGAAGGACTGTCACTCTGCGGAAGAACGACCGTTTTGCTCATGATTGCCAGACCTCATTTCACAGGACCTCAGTAAGCCGTCGAACAGCGAGCAAGCTGCCGCCAGCAGTTGGTCATCGTCCGTAATGGTTTCCCGCAGCCCTGCAAGAATGCTTTCTACCCCCGCCGCCTCCGGGGTCGGTACCCCACCGACGTCCAGGAAGTGGATCAACCGTCCCAGACTGTCGGGGATCACCGCGTCCAGCGCAAAACGCCGGACCAGTACTTCGAAGGTCACCAGCGTGCCGACATGGCTGAATGGCGCGCCGTCAAAATCAAAACCGACCGCCGTCGCCGGACAGGTCTCGGGCGCGGCCAGCCACAGGAACCGCGCCTCGTCGTCAATAAAGCGCCGGATAAGCCAGGCGCTGGCCAGACGATCGACCCACGGGCGTCGGCGGGTGGCCCACAGCCGGCCGCGAAAGGCGCCTCTGTCCAGCAGGCTCAGTTCGCCCGCCACCGACTGCGGCTCGTTCGGCGATAGCCGCTGATTAATGACCTGCTCGATAGTGGCCAGTCGCTCAGCGGCTTGCTCCCGGGCGGCCCCCGGAAAGAAATCAATGGCCTCGATCCGCCGGTAGTCACGCTGAATTTTACGCAGTTGTTTGAGCTGAGCCGCCAGTTCGTCGTTGGATAACGTCCCCTGCAGCGCCTGCAGATCCTGCAACAGCGCGTCGTACTGTTCACGACGATCGAATAGCGGCCTGAGCGCCTCTTCTTCCGCCGCCTCAATCGTGAAAACATACCCGGTCCCCCCTTCCGCGCGGATCGCCTGGCAGGTGCTGAGGAAAGTGTCATAGCCCTGGCGCACGTCGGGCAGCAGATAGACCCCATCGCGCAGGACCGCTGCCCCGCTCTGCTTCAGGGTTCGCCAGACACGCATGCGCAGCGTGGCTTGAGACGTTGTCAGGTTAAGGATCAAGAGATGCATTGTCATGTTGTAGAGATTACTACAGCATGTAGCGTCTGTGACGTTTTTACGCGCAAGGAGTCAGATGAATTTCAGCAATGCATAGCTGAAAAAAGCAAAAGACGGCCTGCGCAGCGGCAGGCCACGCGCTAAGCGCGGGGTGGGGATAAGGGGCGCAGCAGCAGGGTCAACAACGCCACCGCAACCGGGACCAGGGAGCCCCACAGCACGGCGTTCCAGCCGAAGGCGTTGAGCAGAACCCCGGACGAAAACGACCCCACGATCATCACGCCGAAGACCAGAAAATCGTTGAGCGACTGAACCTGGGTCTTCTCTTCCGGGCGGTGGAAATCGATGATTTTCGCCGAGGCGCCGGTGAAGCCAAAGTTCCAGCCGATGCCGAGCAAAATCAGCGACAACCAGTAATGATACACGCCGAGACCGCTCAGGCCGACCGCCACCGACGCGGCGGTGATCAGCAATCCCGCCGCCGCCATTCGCACTGCGCCGAAGCGCTGGATCAGCCGGCCGGTGAAAAATCCCGGGCCGTACATCGCCATCACATGCCACTGGATCCCAAGGTTGGCGGCCTGCTGGGAAAGACCGTGCATATGCATGGAGAGCGGCGCGGCGGTCATCAGAAAATTCATCACCATATAGGCCACCGCGCCGCTGAATACCGTGGTGGCAAAACCCGGCTGGCGGACAATCTCGCGCAGCGGCCGCCCTCCGCGCACGCTGGCCGCGGTGGGCTCCGCCGGCGTCACCCCTCTCAACAAAAAGGCGGCCAGCACTGCAACCAGCGCCTGAGCGAGGAAGGTGACGGCGAAGATATGTGCCGGCCAGAGGTGCATGGTGCCGGTGACCAGCATCGGGCCAATGATCCCGGCGGCCACACCGCCGCCCATCACCAGCGACAGCGCACGGGCGCGACGCGCCGGGGCGACGCCGTCGGTGGCGGCAAAACGAAAACTGAGCGCCACGGCGGCATAGGCGCCGCCAAGCATCGCGGCGAGACAAAACAGCAGAAAAGAATTCAGCACTACCGCCAGGGCGGCCGCCAGTCCGGTCACCATCCCGGCGCCGGTGCCGAGCCTGAACGCCGCTTTACGGCCCCGCGTTCGCGCCAGCGCGCCGAAAGGCAGAATGGAGGCCGCCATCCCCAGCACAAACAGGGTGATCGGCAGCGTGGCCAGCGACGGGCTGGGGGCAATCGCGTTACCCACTATCGCGCCGGTAGCGTAGAAGACCACCGAGTTGGCGCCGGCCAGCGCCTGAGCGGCAGCCAGGCGAAGGATATTTTTGTTCTGCACCGCCAGCGGCAGCATGTGTTCTGTAGACATCCGTTGTTTTCACCGGTTTGAGAGTGGCGCCAGGCTGGCCGTCTGGCATCGCGCCCTGTTTGTTGGGTTCCCTGACCGTTACCTTAGCCGCAAAATACGCTTTTGCACCATAGCGAATCGCAATATTACCCGGCGATCTGGCCCCTCTTCTGCGTCAGATCGCCGGGCCGGGCTTCGCCGCCCGTTTTATTCCGGGGATCCGTCGCGCCGCGCGGCGGCAAATTTCGCCGCGATCATTGCGGCCGTCGGCTGGACGCCGCCCAGACTCCACTGCTCCGGGTCATGTTCGTCAATGCGGATCCAGACGGACTGACGGAACTGCGGATCGCCCTGCCCCTCAATCTCCACCAGCAGATCGGTCATCCGTCGCAGCAGCTCACTTTTCTGTTCCGCGGTCATGATCCCTTTAATGGTTTGCACGTTAACAAATGGCACGCTATTCTCCTTAGCATCTAGGTCTAAAATTCAAACTCAGAGTAGAAGGTCAATCTCGCGATGTCAAAAAATAAATCACTGCCCTACCTCGACCCGGCGCTGTGCGGCCT
Source organism: Klebsiella sp. SWET4 (assembly GCF_024296565.1). Classification (NCBI taxonomy): domain Bacteria; kingdom Pseudomonadati; phylum Pseudomonadota; class Gammaproteobacteria; order Enterobacterales; family Enterobacteriaceae; genus Klebsiella; species Klebsiella sp. SWET4. Next base: position 1,168,422 of record NZ_JANCOB010000001.1, read on the forward strand.
GGCGGAAGGGGCGAAAATCCTCGGCGACCGCTGGGTGCTGTTGATCCTCCGCGAGGCGTTTTACGGCGTGACGCGCTTTGAAACGATGCTGTCGCACACCCATATTACCCGCCAGACGCTCACCACCCGGTTAAAAACCATGACCGAAACGGGATTGCTCAGCAAAGTGCCCTACCGGGAAGCCGGCTCCCGCGAACGGTATGAATATGTTCTGACTGATAAAAGCCGTAGCCTGGCGCTGGTGCTGTTCGCCCTGATGGAATGGGGCCATCAGCACGTGCTGCACAGTGCGCCGCATATAGCATTGGTGGACAGCGCCAGCGGCGAGGCTGTCCATCCGGGGTTTATTACTGCCCGCGGCACCGTGGCGAGCCCCGCCGCGCTGCAGATCGTCAAGGCAGACGAACGCTAATAGCGCCGCTACAGAACTTTCGTACGCCTCTGGCGAAAGCCGCCGCAAGCGGGTATGTTGCATAGCCACGGTACCCGACGAGCGCGGGACATTTTTGTTTCATCGAACGGTGCGATAAAGGATGAAGGTATCCGGTGACCATTCCGACGCGCAGATCGCGCATGCTAAAGGTAGAAAATGTCGCTTCGTTCTCTGCGGGCTTTATGTCTGACCAGCTTTTTTATTGCCGACGTGCGCGACGGCCTCGGCCCGTTTCTGGGGATCTTTCTCACCCAGCGTCACTGGCAGGCGGAGGACATTGGCCTGCTGATGTCCGTCGGCGGTATCGCCGGCCTGCTGGCGACCCTGCCCGCCGGCTTCATCACCGACAGCTCGCGGCATAAGCGCTTGCTGCTGGCCGGGGTCTGCCTGGTGATCACCCTCACCACCCTGCTGCTCTGGTTTAGTCAGAAGACCAGCGTGGTCGCCCTCTCGCAAGTCGCCAGCGGCATCTGCGCGGCCTTTGTCGGACCGCTGATCGCCGGGATTACCCTCGGTCTTGCCAGACAGCGCGGCTTTAGCGCCCAGATGGGGAAAAACGAAGCCTTCAACCACGCGGGGAATTTCTTCACCGCGCTAATGGCCGGGGCTATCGCCTGGTACTGGGGCATCGGCGGCATTTTCATTCTGATGGCCTGTACCACGCTGCTTACCCTGGTCGCCCTGCTGGCGATCCGCGGCGGCGATATCGACGATGACGCCGCCCGCGGCATCGAAGCGGCATCCACGCCCTCCCTGCCGGGGTTTGCCATCCTGTTCCGCCATACGCCGCTGCTGATCGCCGGCGTAACCCTGATGCTGTTCCATCTCGCCAATGCCGCGCTGTTGCCGATGCTGAGCATGCGGATCGCCGCCGCGCCGGGACACCTCAATCCCGGACTGTTTGCCGCCGCCACGGTGATTATTTCGCAGGTGGTGATGATCCCGGTGGCCATCCGGGTCGCCGGCAGCATCGACAAATACGGTTACTGGCGATGCATCCTGCTGGCGCTGCTGATCATGCCCATCCGGGCGGCGCTGGCGGCGTCCAGCGACGCCCCGGCGATGATGGTCCCGGTGCAAATTCTTGATGGCCTGGCGGCAGGGATTTTGGGGGTGGCGGTGCCCAGCTTTATCGTCTCGCTGCTGCGCGGCAGCGGGCACGTTAACGCTGGACAGAGCGTGGTGATGCTGATGCAGGGCGCCGGGGCGGCAATGAGTCCGGCGTTAACCGGGTCTATCGCCGGGCACTACTCCTATGCCACCGCCTTCGGCGTGCTGAGCGTTATCGCGATTGTCGCCCTGATGGTATGGTGGCGCAGCGCTCCGCTGCTCACCGTCTCCGCGTCACCGCCAATCGGCGAGAGCGGGCAGTAACCTACGGCACAGCGACCTGGGGAGAGAGGAAATCGCCAGCCGGGTAGCAGCCCCCTGCAGCCCGGCTGGCGTATGAGAGGCGTTAATTCACCCGTGCTTGCAACGTAATGTGCTGCAGGGCGTTCGCCATATCTATCTGAATCAGATCCTTGACACCTTCGCGCTTAATAAACTGGCTCCGGTGCTTACTTTTCACCTCTTCAATACTTTTTTTGATCTCTTGCGCCGGTAATTTATACCAGCCGCGAGCCTGTTTCTCACCACCCATTTCCAGCCACAGCGATGAATAACTGGCTTTCACCAGATCGCTTTTCACGTGGTAATCGGAATCGATCGCGTAGACCGTGGTGATGCTGAAATAACGCAGGAAACCATACAGCACGCTCATGATGATATTTTTCGGCCGCGCGCCATGCAGCTCTTTAGTCAGCACCTTCACTTCGTCATTGGTGATATCTTTTCCGCCCTGGATGCCGCCAATATAGGCGCGGCCATCGTCGGTACAGGAAAAACAGACGCTATAGACGCGCCGGTCACCGAGAAACAGCTGCAGCATCAGCTCGCCCTCCTCCTGAAACGGCGACGCCAACAGTTTAACGTCAAGATTATCGCCATTTTTCAAAGGAATAGAGAACATCGCGCGACCAAAATCTGCCACATTGTACAGCTGCGGCAGGACATCAGGGTGAAACGTTTTCTCAATAAAATTCAGTGAACCGTGGGCAATATCCAGCTTGCGTCGTTTTGACAGCCGTTTATTGAGATACGCTTTAAACGGTTTATCCTCAAAAGGCACCAGCCCTTTGGTCACGGCGGTCAACCGCGCACACTGATATTTTGCACAAAGTTCTTGATATTCTCTGTATTTACCTCCTGCGAGCGAGAGCTCTCTGCATTTTCGTAAAACTTTTTTATAGTTTATTTTGACCTGACCGATCACTTTATTATGTTTACGCCATTCTTTGATGGCGCCTGCAACAGTATGTTCCATTGATTAAGATCCATAGATTCATCCATAATCGCGGCCATATTAACATAAAAGCTTTTCGTCAACGCTTAATTACTCCTTCGTTGTCCTTTCATTTAATATATACACAGGAAATCATTCTGTATGGTGATTAATAAAGCCAACTCCCGCCTGTCAACGGTTATTTATAGTAGGGAAAGCCTGCCGCCCCGCGACTTAACGCTCTGTGCGTTCGGCGCGGAGAGCGGCTACATCCGCTGGCGGTTTTGCCCTATACTTGACGCTGATTAAAAACCAGCAACGATAGGTAACTTATGGAAATTGATCTCGACAACCTGGTCTTCAGCGGCCTGGATGAAGCAGAAGAACGCAACGCGGAGCGTCTGGAAGAAGCGGACAAAAAAGCGCAGGCGATCGTTGCCGATGACGATTGCGGCGACGCCTGCAAAATCTGATTGTCAAACCGGCCAGCAGGCCGGTTTTTTTTTGCCCCTCCCGCCTGCTCAGGCCGGCAAGAAACCTTTCAGCGTATCCAGCAGCGCCTGCGCCGCCTTCGACAGCGGCATATGCCCGGCATGGATCGCGCCGACGCACTTCTCAATCGGCGGATCGCTGAGCGGGATGCAGACGGCCCCCAGGGACGTCATCTGCGTTTTACACAGCGCCGGTACCGCGCTGCCCCCCAGGCCGCTGGCCACCATTCTCCCCACCGTCACCAGCTGGTGACTCTCCAGCGCTACGTCCAACTGGCGACCGCTGCGCGCCAGCGCCTCCTCCAGCATCAGGCGTACCGCCGAGGGACGCTGCAGGGTAATAAAATCGAGGGTCAACAGCTCCTGCCAGGTGAGCTGCTTTTTCTTCGCCAGCGGGGATTGCCGGGGAACGATCGCCACGAAGCGGTCCACCGCCAGCGGGGTAAACAGCAGGTTGTGGGTGGGCGATGGCTCGAAGGCAATACCCATCTCCACTCGCCCCTCGCGCACCATCTCGATCACCTGCTCATTAATCACATCATGCACCGTGACGTTCACGCCGGCATAGCGGTCGCGAAAGGCCTTCAGCGCCTCCGGCAGGACGTTGGCCGCAAACGACGGCATCGCGGCCACCGAAATTTTACCCCGTTGCAGGGTAAAGCTCTGACGCATGGCCTCCTCGACGTTATCCCAGTCGGCCAACAGCTGACGGGCCATCGGCAGAAAGAGTTCCCCCTCCTGGGTAAGGGTCACTTTGCGGGTGCTGCGCTGCAGCAGCGCGCCGCCCAGCGCCTCCTCTAACCCTTTGATGGTCAAACTGAGGGCTGGCTGCGACAAATTGAGCCTTTCGCTGGCGTGGGCGAAATTCAGAGTGTGAGCTACCGCTAAAAACGCGCGTAACTGTTTGACACTCATTCTCATTTTTCTTCCTGTTAACTAATTGAAAAAAATTAGTTAACAGGAAATTAATTAAAATTCCAAATGAGTGGGTCACAAATTCAAAATTATCAAATCAGTCTCCAGCGCCAATGATAAGGCTATCGCAAGGCAGGAGAGACAAGATGGCAGGACTGGATAAACGCGTCGCCAGCTATGAAGCGGCGCTGGAAGGGTTAACGGACGGCATGACGCTGCTCGCCGGCGGTTTCGGCCTGTGCGGCATTCCCGAGAACTTGATCGCCGAGGTGCAGCGTCGCCAGGTGCAGGGGCTGACGGTGGTCTCCAATAACTGCGGCGTCGACGGCTTCGGTCTCGGTATGCTGCTGGAGTCACGCCAGATCAGCAAGGTGGTGGCCTCTTACGTCGGGGAGAACGCGCTGTTTGAACAGCTGGTGCTGAGCGGCGAGCTGGCGGTTGAGCTCACTCCTCAGGGAACGCTGGCCGAAAAAATTCGCGCCGGCGGCGCCGGGATCCCCGGTTTTTACACCGCCACCGGGTATGGCACCCCGGTCGCCGAAGGCAAAGAGGTTCGCCAGTTCGCCGGCAGGCACTACATCCTTGAAGAGGCGATCCGCGGCGATTTCGCGCTGGTCAAAGGCTGGAAAGCCGACTGGTACGGCAATGTGGTATATCGCCATACCGCGCAGAATTTCAACCCGCTGATGGCCACCGCCGGGCGTATTACGGTGGTGGAGGTGGAAGAGATTGTACCGCCGGGCGAACTGCCGCCCTCCGCCATCCACACCCCGGGGATCTATGTCGACCGGCTGATCGTCGGGCAATTCGAAAAACGTATTGAACAGCGCACCCTGCGCGCCGGAGGGAAGTGAGATGCTGACCCGTGAACAAATGGCGATGCGCGTCGCCCAAGAGCTGCGCGACGGCGACTACGTCAACCTCGGGATCGGTATCCCGACGCTGGTGGCCAATTACATTCCCGCCGGTATTGAGGTGATGCTCCAGTCGGAGAACGGCCTGCTGGGGATGGGCGAATTTCCAGACGAAGCCACGATCGACGCCGACATGATTAACGCCGGCAAGCAGACCGTCACCGCGCAAACCGGGGCGGCCATCTTCGACTCCGCTCAGTCGTTCGCCATGATCCGCGGCGGCCACGTTGACCTGACCGTTCTTGGCGCCTTTGAGGTCGACGTCGCGGGCAACATCGCCTCATGGATGATCCCTGGAAAAATGGTCAAGGGGATGGGCGGCGCCATGGACCTGGTAGCCGGCGCGCAGAACATCATCGTGGTGATGACCCACGCCTCAAAAAACGGCGAATCCAAACTGCTGCCGCAGTGCACCCTGCCGCTCACCGGCGTGGGCTGTATTCGCCGGGTGCTCACCGATCTGGCCCTGCTGGACATTGTCGACGGCACGTTTGTCCTGCGCGAAGTGGCCCCGGGAGTGAGCCCCGACGAGGTGATGCGTAAAACGGCGGGACGACTGATCGTGGCCGACGATGTGCGCGAAATGCGCTTCAGCTAAGGAGAGACCATGACCGATATTGCCATTGTTGCTGCAGTACGCACTCCGGTCGGCAGCTTTCGCGGCGCCTTCGCCCCTCTTTCCGCCGTCGACCTCGGCGCGGCGGTGGTGCGCAGCCTGCTTGAACGCGGCCAGCTGCCCGCCGCGGCGGTCGACGAACTGATTTTCGGCCAGGTGCTCACCGCAGGCTGCGGGCAGAACCCGGCGCGCCAGACCGCGCTGCGGGCTGGCTTGCCGATCGACACCCCGGCGGTCACCGTCAATCTGGTGTGCGGCTCCGGGCTGAAAGCGGTTCAGCAGGCGGTGCAGGCGATCCGCTGCGGCGACGCCGAGATCGTCATCGCCGGCGGCCAGGAGAGCATGAGCAATGCCCCCTATCTGATGCACGGCGCCCGCGACGGCCTGCGTTTCGGCCACGCCAGCCTGCAGGACAGCATGATTCTGGACGGCCTGTGGGACGCCTTTAACGACTACCACATGGGCATTACCGCCGAGAATCTGGCTGATGCCTTCGACATCAGCCGTGAGCGCCAGGATGCCTTTGCCGCCGGGTCCCAGCGCAAAGCGGCGGCCGCCATCGCCGCCGGACGCTTTCGCGAGGAGATCGTCCCGGTCAGCGTCCCGCAGGGCAAAAAGCCGCCGCGTGTCGTGACTGACGACGAGCAACCGCGCCCGGAGACCAGCGAGCAGCAGCTGGCCCAGCTGCGCCCGGCGTTTCGTCCCGCTGACGGCAGCGTCACTGCCGGAAACGCCTCGTCGCTGAACGATGGCGCCGCGGCGGTCCTGCTGATGCGCGTCGATAAAGCGCACGAGCTCGGGCTACCGGTGCTGGCGCGCATTGTCAGCTCAGCGGTCGCCGGGGTCGACCCATCGGTGATGGGCATCGGCCCGGTGAGCGCCTGCCGTAAAGCGCTGCAGCGCGCCGGCTGGACGCTGGACGAGGTGGATCTTATCGAAGCTAACGAGGCTTTTGCCGTCCAGGCGCTGGCCGTCGGTCAGCTGCTTGAGTGGGATAGCGAGAAGGTCAACGTCAACGGCGGCGCCATCGCCCTTGGCCATCCCATCGGCGCCTCCGGCTGCCGGATCCTCGTCAGCCTGGTGCATGAGATGCAGCGCCGGGGCGCCAGCAAAGGGTTGGCAACCCTGTGCGTCGGCGGCGGCCAGGGCATCGCCATGACTCTACAACGTTAACAGGAGCCACTATGTTTACACCACGCCTGGCGGTACTCGGCGCGGGACTGATGGGCGTCGGCATCGCCTGCCATTTCGCCCGTCACGGTCACGTCGTCCGCCTGTATGACACCGACCCGCAGCGTCTCGCCGAGGTTCCGGCGGTGGCCAGCGCCATCCTGCGCGAGCTGGAGGCGAGCGGCCAGCAGGATCCCGCCGACCGCGACGCCGTGCTGGCCCGTCTGACCCCCACCCCGGCGCTGAATACCCTGGCCGACACCACGCTGCTGATAGAAGCGATCCCCGAGCGGCTACCACTGAAGCACGCCCTGTATGCCGAACTGGAAACGCTGATCGCCGACGAGGCGATTATCGCCAGCAACACCAGCGGCCTGCCGCCGGACTCGCTGGCGCAGGGCATGCGCCACCCTGAACGGCTGCTGATCGCCCATTTCTGGCATCCGCCGCACCTGATCCCGCTGGTGGAAGTGGTGCCCGGGAGCGCCACACTGCCCCATCTGGCGCGCCAGGTGAGCGACTTTTGCGCCGCCTGCGCGCTGGAAGCGGTGGTGCTCAATCGCGCCGCGCCGGGCTTTGTCGGCAACCGGCTGCAGTTCGCCCTGCTGCGCGAAGCGCTGCATATCGTCCACAGCGGCATTGCCTCTGCCGAGGTAGTGGACCAGGTGATGCGCGCCTCGCTGGGCCGCCGCTATGCGATGGTCGGCCCGCTGGAGGCAGCGGACATGACCGGGCTGGCGACGGTCCAGGATATCTGCCAGCACCTGCTGCCGGAGCTGGCCAGCGGGAGCGAGATGATGTCGCTGGTGGCGGAGAAGGTGGCGCGAGGCGACACCGGCGCCCGCAGTGGACAAGGCTTTTACCGCTGGGATGAGGCGCGGCAACAGCGCATCCAGTCGCGCCGGGAACATCAGCTTCGCTACGCCCTGAAGCCCTAGTATCGCGTTCTGTACCCCTACAATAACAATGAGAGTGAGACGTCGTGATGAGTGTGATAATTGCCCTGGCCGCACTGGCGTTACTGATGCTGGCGGCCTACCGTGGATACAGCGTGATCCTCTTTGCGCCGATCGCCGCCCTCGGCGCGGTGCTGGTCACCGACCCGGGCGCGGTCGGCCCGGCCTTTACCGGCCTGTTTATGGAAAAAATGGTCGGCTTTGTGAAGCTCTATTTCCCGGTGTTTCTGCTGGGCGCCGTGTTCGGCAAGCTGATTGAGCTGTCGGGATTCTCGCGGTCGATTGTCGCCGCCGCCATCCGCATCCTCGGACGCCGCCACGCGATCCCGGTGATCGTGCTGGTGTGCGCCCTGCTGACCTACGGCGGGGTGTCGCTGTTTGTGGTGGCTTTTGCCGTCTACCCCTTCGCCGCCGAACTGTTTCGCCAGAGCGGGATCCCCAAACGGCTGATTCCGGCCACCGTCGCCCTCGGGGCATTCTCGTTTACCATGGACGCCCTGCCCGGCACGCCGCAGATCCAGAATATTATCCCCACCAGTTTCTTCGGCACCAACGCCTGGGCGGCCCCCTGGCTGGGGCTTATCGGCTCGCTGTTCATTATCATTTTTGGCTTGCTGTGGCTGGAGCGTCAGCGCCGCAAAGCGCAGGCTCGCGGCGAAGGCTATGGGACCGACCTGCAAAATGAGCCGGAGACCCCGGATGACATCGATCTGCCGCATCCGCTGATCGCTATCGCCCCGTTGCTGTTAGTGGGGGTGCTGAATCTGCTGTTCACCCACTGGATCCCGCAGTGGTACGGCGCCAGCCATGAGCTCACCCTGCCGGGTCTGGCAAAGCCTGTCGTCACCGAAGTAGGGAAAATCACCGCTATCTGGGCGGTGCAGGCGGCGCTGCTCTCCGGCATTGTGCTGGTGCTGGTCTGCGGCTATCGCAATATCCGCGGCCGGCTGGCGGAGGGGAGCCGAACGGCGGTGGGCGGGGCTATTCTCGCGGCGATGAACACCGCCTCTGAGTACGGATTCGGCGCAGTTATCGCCGCCCTGCCGGGTTTCCTGGTGCTGTCGAAAGCCCTCGCGGCCATTCCCAATCCGCTGTTAAACGAGGCGATCAGCGTCACGGTGCTGGCCGGGATCACCGGCTCGGCCTCCGGGGGGATGAGCATCGCGCTGGCGGCGATGTCCGAGACCTTTGTCGCCGCCGCCCACGCCGCCAATATTCCGCTCGAGGTCCTGCACCGTGTCGCCGCCATGGCCAGCGGCGGCATGGACACCCTACCGCATAACGGGGCGGTGATCACTCTGCTGGCGATCACCGGCCTGAGCCATCGCCAGGCCTACGGCGGTATTTTCGCCATCACGGTGATCAAAAGCCTCGCGGTACTGTTTGTCATTGCCACGTTCTATGTGACCGGCATTGTCTGATACCCGATTGAAGGAGTAATAAAATGAATTTGCACGGTAAAACGGCGCTGGTCACCGGCTCCACCAGCGGCATCGGTTTAGGGATCGCCAAAGTGCTGGCTCAGGCGGGCGCGCAGGTGATCCTCAATGGCTTCGGCGACAGCAGCCACGCCCGGGCTGAAGTCGCCGCGCTGGGTAAGATCCCCGGCTATCACGACGCCGACCTGCGCGACGTCGGGCAGATCGAGGCGATGATGCACTATGCCGAAAGCACCTTCGGCGGCGTCGATATCGTGATCAATAACGCCGGCATCCAGCACGTCGCCCCGGTGGAGCAGTTCCCGGTGGACAAATGGAACGACATCATCGCGATCAATCTCTCCAGCGTCTTCCACACCACCCGCCTGGCGCTGCCGGGCATGCGCCAGCGCAACTGGGGGCGCATCATCAACATAGCCTCAGTGCATGGCCTGGTGGCGTCGAAAGAGAAATCGGCCTACGTCGCCGCCAAGCACGCGGTGGTCGGGCTGACCAAAACCGTGGCCCTGGAAACCGCGCGCAGCGGCATCACCTGCAATGCCATCTGCCCGGGCTGGGTGCTGACCCCGCTGGTGCAGCAGCAGATCGATAAGCGCATCGCCGAGGGGGTCGACCCGGAGCAGGCCAGCGCCCAGCTGCTGGCGGAAAAACAGCCCTCCGGGGAGTTTGTCACCCCGCAGCAACTGGGCGAAATGGCGCTGTTTCTGTGCAGCGATGCCGCTGTCCAGGTGCGCGGCGCCGCGTGGAATATGGATGGCGGCTGGGTGGCGCAGTAGACGAACTCGGGGAGTCAGGTAATGGCTCCCCTGTTACTGCAGCGCCAGGCTGACTAACCGCTAATTGACTTCAAGGTGGCAGCTGCAGTGATCAACACGCCAATCACCACAGGATAAAAAACAGCATAAATGATATAACACTCAATTTTCCGGTCTCTGGTATAGAAATAGATGGTGTTACCAATACTAATGAGAGACCCCAGGAAACCAACGGTGGCTAAAACAGCTATAAACGTTAATAGCCAGTAATATGCCCCACCCACACCACGGTTGCTGAGACAACCCAACATTGCCAGCGCTTGCAACAAACACAGTGCCATTGCGCCGGAGCAATTTTCGCAAATTTTGCCGTAAAGTCTGAATGTTGACCACACCTGTAAATTAATTTTATTCACTGACCACTCCTTGTTTAAGGCAGCAAATGATTTAACCCTGTGAAATTCAATTTCTATTTCCTGAAATGCTTAAAAGCATTAATTTAATCAACGAATACAATAACCTACTATTGAAAACAATAAAAAGCACAATACAGTTATATATTAATATTATCCCTCCTTTCTCTCGAAAAATTATGAGTTAGTTAACCAAAAAAGACTTTTCTCAATCTAGTCTCCCTGCATATTAAAACGTGACCGGGCAAAGGCATCATAGACTTGCTGACTGGTAAATGCCGGGAAGGTCGCCCGCGCTGCCGCTTCGCGTAGCGCGGCGCAGTATGCTTTATTTCCCTCGACGGCGTCGATTTTTTTCAGTTTACCATCGCGGGCAAACTCAAGATGCAGACGGCACTTTTTCCCGTGCCACGCATATCGATCGGCAAGCTGGGCCTCCAGCGCGTTTTTAATCGCCCTTGCCTGCTGCCCATATTCATCCTCGTCGCTAAAACGTCCGGAGCTACAGCTGCCGAGGGCCGAGGTTTTATGGCAATCGGACGGGTGCAGCGGTGCGCAGCCGCTAAGCACCGCAAGCAACATCACCGGCATCACTCTTTTTTTCATAACTCTTCCCTGTTTGTACAAGCACTGAAAGACCGCCTAACTGTAACGTGAAAGCGAAAGCATGCGGCCTGCCAATTATCAGGGGTGACAATTAAAACATCGCCAGAAAGCGTTTCACCGTGCGTGAGCGCTCGAAGCGCCGCCAGGCGATGGCGATATCGGTCTTCAGCGGCGCCCCGCTAAGCGGGTGATAGCTGACGTTCGGCTGCTGAATGCAGGTCATCGACTGCGGAACCAGCGCGAAGCCGAACCCGGCATTGACCATGCTTAGCGACGACGAAATCTGCGACGACTGCCAGGCACGCTCCATGTCGATCCCGGCGCGCAGGCAGCTGTTGTACACCAGCTCATACAGCCCGGGGGCCACCTCCCGCGGGAAGAGGATCGGCGCCACGTCGCACAGCTGCTCCAGGGCCAGGGTCGGCTGCGTCGCCAGCGGGTTATCGCGCGGCAGCGCGATGACCATCGGCTCCTCATCAATAATCCGCAGATTAAAGGCTTTACTGCTCTCGCACGGCAGACGGACGAAGGCGATATCCAGCTCGGCCTCGCTCAGGGCGGTCATCAGATTGGCCATATTGTCTTCCATCTGGTGCAGGGTCACCCCGGGGTGGTCGAGCTGAAAGCGGTGCAGCAACGTGAAGATTTGCGGATGGAAAGCATCAGAACTGGTAATGCCTAGCGACAGGCTGCCGTTCATCCCGCGCGCAATGCCCTTGGCCTTCTCCAGCGCCGCATCGCTCATGGCGAGGATCTGGCGGGCATCCTCATAGAACGACTCTCCCGCTTCCGTCAGCTCCACCCCGCGGGTTAAACGCCGAAACAGCGGGGTCCCCACCTCGCGCTCAAGTCGCTGAATTTGCTGACTTAACGGAGGTTGTGAAATACCCAGTTCCTTGGCGGCCTGGGTGAAGTGCCGCGTCCTGGCGACGGCGACAAAATAACGAAGATAACGAAGTTCCATATCGAAAACGTCTCAAACCAGCATGGTTTCTATATTGGAACTGTGAGCTGAATCGGGTCAACATTTATTTAACCTTTCTTATATTTGTTGAACGAGGAAGTGGTATATGAATCACTCTGCTGAATGCACCTGCGAAGAGAGTCTGTGCGAAACCCTACGGGCGTTTTCCGCGCAGCATCCCGAGAGCGTGCTCTATCAGACATCGCTAATGAGCGCCCTGCTGAGCGGGGTTTACGAAGGCAGCACCACCATCGCGGACCTGCTGAAACACGGCGATTTCGGCCTCGGCACCTTTAATGAGCTGGACGGGGAGCTGATCGCCTTCAGCAGTCAGGTCTATCAGCTGCGCGCCGACGGCAGCGCGCGCAAAGCCCAGCCGGAGCAGAAAACGCCGTTCGCGGTGATGACCTGGTTCCAGCCGCAGTACCGGAAAACTTTCGACCATCCGGTGAGCCGCCAGCAACTGCACGACGTTATTGACCAGCAAATTCCCTCTGACAACCTGTTCTGCGCCCTGCGCATCGACGGCCATTTCCGCCATGCCCATACCCGCACCGTGCCGCGCCAGACGCCGCCGTACCGGGCGATGACCGACGTCCTCGACGATCAGCCGGTGTTCCGCTTTAACCAGCGCGAAGGGGTGCTGGTCGGCTTCCGTACCCCGCAGCATATGCAGGGGATCAATGTCGCCGGGTATCACGAGCACTTTATTACCGATGACCGCAAAGGCGGCGGTCACCTGCTGGATTACCAGCTCGATCACGGGGTGCTGACCTTCGGCGAAATTCACAAGCTGATGATCGACCTGCCCGCCGACAGCGCGTTCCTGCAGGCCAATCTGCATCCCGATAATCTCGATGCCGCCATCCGTTCCGTAGAAAGTTAAGGGGTTCACATGGACAAACAGTATCCGGTACGCCAGTGGGCGCACGGCGCCGATCTCGTCGTCAGCCAGCTGGAAGCGCAAGGCGTACGTCAGATCTTCGGTATCCCCGGCGCCAAAATCGACAAGGTGTTCGACTCACTGCTGGACTCCTCGATTCGCATTATTCCGGTACGTCACGAAGCCAACGCCGCGTTTATGGCCGCCGCGGTCGGACGCATTACCGGCAAAGCGGGCGTGGCGCTGGTCACCTCCGGTCCGGGTTGTTCCAACCTGATCACCGGCATGGCCACCGCGAACAGCGAAGGCGACCCGGTGGTGGCCCTGGGCGGCGCGGTGAAACGCGCCGATAAGGCGAAGCAGGTCCATCAGAGTATGGATACGGTGGCGATGTTCAGCCCGGTCACCAAATACGCCGTCGAGGTGACGGCGCCGGATGCGCTGGCGGAAGTGGTCTCCAACGCCTTCCGTGCCGCCGAGCAGGGCCGCCCGGGCAGCGCGTTCGTCAGCCTGCCGCAGGATGTGGTCGATGGCCCGGTCAGCAGTAAAGTACTGCCGGCCAGCCGGGCTCCGCAGATGGGCGCCGCGCCGGATGACGCCATCGACCAGGTGGCGAAGCTTATCGCTCAGGCGAAGAACCCGATCTTCCTGCTCGGCCTGATGGCCAGCCAGCCGGAAAACAGCGCGGCGCTGCGCCATTTACTGGAGGCCAGCCATATTCCGGTCACCAGCACCTATCAGGCCGCCGGGGCGGTGAATCAGGATAACTTCTCTCGCTTCGCCGGTCGGGTCGGGCTGTTTAACAACCAGGCCGGGGACCGTCTGCTGCAGCTCGCCGACCTGGTGATCTGCATCGGCTACAGCCCGGTGGAATATGAACCGGCGATGTGGAACAGCGGCAACGCGACGCTGGTGCATATCGACGTGCTGCCCGCTTATGAAGAGCGCAACTACACCCCGGATGTCGAGCTGGTGGGCGATATCGCCGGCACCCTCAACAAGCTGGCGCAAAATATCGATCACCGGCTGGTGCTCTCCCCGCAGGCGGCGGAGATCCTCCGCGACCGCCAGCACCAGCGCGAGCTGCTGGACCGCCGCGGCGCGCAGCTGAATCAGTTTGCCCTGCATCCGCTGCGCATCGTTCGCGCCATGCAGGATATCGTCAACAGCGACGTCACGCTGACCGTGGACATGGGCAGCTTCCATATCTGGATCGCCCGCTACCTGTACAGCTTCCGCGCCCGCCAGGTGATGATCTCCAACGGCCAGCAGACCATGGGCGTCGCCCTGCCCTGGGCCATCGGCGCCTGGCTGGTCAATCCTGAGCGCAAAGTGGTCTCCGTCTCCGGCGACGGCGGCTTCCTGCAGTCGAGCATGGAGCTGGAGACCGCCGTCCGCCTGAAAGCCAACGTGCTGCATCTCATCTGGGTCGATAACGGCTACAACATGGTGGCTATTCAGGAAGAGAAAAAATATCAGCGCCTGTCCGGCGTCGAGTTCGGGCCGATGGATTTTAAAGCCTATGCCGAATCCTTCGGCGCCAAAGGGTTCGCCGTGGAAAGCGCCGAGGCGCTGGAGCCGACGCTGCGCGCGGCGATGGACGTCGACGGCCCGGCGGTGGTGGCCATCCCGGTGGATTATCGCGATAACCCGCTGCTGATGGGTCAGCTGCATCTGAGTCAGATTCTGTAAGTCATCACAATAAGGAAAGGAAAATGAAAAAAGTCGCACTTGTTACCGGCGCCGGCCAGGGGATTGGTAAAGCTATCGCCCTTCGTCTGGTGAAGGATGGATTTGCCGTGGCCATTGCCGATTATAACGACGCCACCGCCAAAGCGGTCGCCTCGGAAATCAACCAGGCCGGCGGACACGCCGTGGCGGTGAAAGTGGATGTCTCCGACCGCGATCAGGTATTTGCCGCCGTTGAACAGGCGCGCAAAACGCTGGGCGGCTTCGACGTCATCGTCAATAACGCCGGTGTGGCACCGTCTACGCCGATCGAGTCCATTACCCCGGAGATTGTCGACAAAGTCTACAACATCAACGTCAAAGGGGTGATCTGGGGTATTCAGGCGGCGGTCGAGGCCTTTAAGAAAGAGGGGCACGGCGGGAAAATCATCAACGCCTGTTCCCAGGCCGGCCACGTCGGCAACCCGGAACTGGCGGTGTATAGCTCCAGTAAATTCGCGGTTCGCGGCTTAACCCAGACCGCCGCTCGCGACCTCGCGCCGCTGGGCATCACGGTCAACGGCTACTGCCCGGGGATTGTCAAAACGCCAATGTGGGCCGAAATTGACCGCCAGGTGTCCGAAGCCGCCGGTAAACCGCTGGGCTACGGTACCGCCGAGTTCGCCAAACGCATCACTCTCGGTCGTCTGTCCGAGCCGGAAGATGTCGCCGCCTGCGTCTCCTATCTTGCCAGCCCGGATTCTGATTACATGACCGGTCAGTCGTTGCTGATCGACGGCGGGATGGTATTTAACTAATAAAAAATAAGCTCTGACATGGCTTGCCCCTGCTTTCGCGCAGGGGCTTTTTTGGTTTGTAAGTGTAAGCATCCCGGGGAAACGAAGCATCAATATTTGAGGGCTTCTGGCGTTCCTACTTGCGCTTCTGGCACGACGTGGGCAATCTGACTGGGATGAAGGTCTGATTTGAGCGAGGAGCGGAAGTTCGGGAACGGGATAGCTCCATTGATGACTTTATGCTACGTGTTAAACCACAGGTAATGGAGTTGCTGCCGGAGAAAGTAGTATTCTTTAGACTGAGATCTTTTGAAAGGAACTGTAGTTGCTATAAAATTGAGGAACCAAATTTTTTAGCTTTTAAAAAATAAAATATTATCTCTTTTAGAAATTAGATAAGCAGGAGAAAAGCTATGATATCGGTAATAAAGGACCTATTTAGTAACCAAGTGGTTTCCGCAGTCATTCTTACTATCATTGGAGCGATTACAAAAAAGTATATTCAGTTTCATCGCAGAGACTTTTTTTCACGCTCACCCTCCGAGCAGATAAAAGCAGTCGAATGGCTTAGAACCTCTTCTGTACCCATCTCCGATCCGTTAGCAAAGGCGGAACAGCAGTTCCGCCTACAGTCGTTCGGACTGCATAGAGATTGGCATTTATCTTATAAAATCATATGCTTGAGTTCCGATTATGCACAGTCATTAATTCCGTCCTTGAAGGCAGTCTTGCGTTATCAGGGCATGTACACAATTACTAACGGGAATATATACCCTCATAAATTCCATAAGTGGATAATACCTTTTGTGTTAATATCGTTGCTATTATATATCGGTGCTGAGATATACAGAGGTTCTTCACAGAGTGATGGTATAGAGATTTTGAAATCTCTATACGTCGTTATTGTGGCTTTTATAGTATGGTGTTGGGTCGCTGCTTGTGCTCTGAGAGTATCAAGCATCAGTAAAAAGCTCAATGCCTATATCCCACCCGCAAACGATTTTAAATCCAAGACATACGATTTCAGTTCAATACTCAATAATAGATATCCCTAGCCTGGCTGATCTGCTTCCCGTAAATACTGATACCTGGCAGTAAGCGAGATCCGCTTCTGGCACGGCGCGAACTGTTAACTGAGCCAAAGGTCCGCCATGAGCGAGGAGCGGACATTTTTCTTCATCCTCTACTTCGTCCATTCTTTATGCAGTAACGCATAGATGTATGTGTCGTCATACCTTTCTTTACCCTCCTCGTTTTCAAAGGAGACAAATTCTTTAAAACATCCTTCACGTCGCATAAGTAGTCGTTCGCATAGTTTTTGAGAGGAGTAATTATAATCTTCCACCCAGGCATACAAACGTCTGGCGCCTTTTACTTTAAATAAATAATCAAACAGTGCAGCAACTGACTCGCTTGCATATCCCTGATGTTCGTAACGTTGATTAAAATGCCAGCCTACTGACCAGGTATTGCTGTCTGGCTCGTTGCTATTGTCCGCAAAAAGATGTCCGATTAACGTATCGGTTTCATTTAGACAAACGGCAAACTGTGTTGGGTCAGAGGCTCGTTTAGCCACGTCGACCTCTGCCTCAGCGAGTGAATGTAACTTTTCATCCTTAAAGCAAGGAGTACGTGGTGAAGAGAGGTAATCGAAAAGAGCTGCCGCATCCTCTTCCTTAAAATGGCGAATGATTAATCTTTGAGTGGTAATGATGGTCATAATGTCCTTGATAATGTAATGCCAGCCAGTTCAGCAAGAAGTCTGCTTTAAACTGGCCGGAACACAGGGCAGAGATTAGCCGTTTCGGCTATTCCCCAGTCTGTATTTTCGCATGCCTGTAAATCGTGTGATCGTCACGAAAAATACCGGAACAAATAAAATGGCCAGTAGCGTTCCGCTAATCATCCCGCCGAATACACCGGTACCAATCGCATGCTGCGTGCTGGCGCTGGCTCCACTGGCAAGCATCAGCGGAACAACACCTAATGTGAAAGCCAGAGAAGTCATCAGAATTGGCCGTAAGCGTAGCTTTGCAGCCGTCAATGTCGCGTCAATAAGGCTCTTTCCTTCTTTCATCAATTGTCTCGCGAACTCGATAATCAGAATCGCATTCTTGGCGGAAAGTCCAATCAGGGTTATCAGACCCACTTTGAAAAAGACGTCATTCGTCATATTTGTAACGGATACGGCCAGCACAGCGCCGAGCAGCCCCAGAGGAACAACGAGCATGACCGCGAAGGGAATGGACCAGCTTTCGTAAAGAGCAGCCAGCACCATGAATACCACCAGTACCGAGAGCACAATAAGACCCGGAAGCTGTGATGCAGACTCTTTTTCCTGTAACGAACTTCCCGCCCACTCACCGGCGAACCCCGGTGGTAAGTGCTTAGCCAGATTGTCCATTGCCGCCATTGCGGTACCTGACGATTTTCCCTGTGCGGAACTCCCGGTTATGCGTATGGCAGGATATCCCTGATAGCGTATCAGTTGCTGCGGTGCTACATTCCACGAAAGCGTCACAAAAGTGGATAATGGAAGCATCTGCCCCAGACGGTTTTTGACAGACAAAGCCAAAAGTTGTTCAGGCTGCATCCGGTATGGCGCATCCGCCTGGACGATAACCTGCTGAACTCGACCATTATTGGTATAGTCATTAACATAATTGGAACCTGCTGCAACCGAGATGGTTTGATTTATTTCATCAAACGAAACCCCCATGGCTTCCGCTTTTTCCCTGTCGACATGCAGGGAAAGGCTTGTTCCCTCACCAAGTCCATCAATATAGACATCGGTAAGGTGAGGATTATGATTTGCCTGTACAATAAGCTCATCGGCCGCCTTTTTGAGTGCCTGATAGCCTTTCCCCCCTCTGTCCTGTAAATAATAAGTGAACCCGGATGAGGTTCCCATATCAGAAATAGCCGGAGGCAGCAGACTCATTGTTACGGCGTCCGGCACGTTTGCCATTTGGGACTGAATATGGTCAGCTTCTTCCTGTGCCGTGGTTCCTTTGCGTTGTTTCCAGTCCTTGAGGGTGGTGAATGCCATGGCCGAATTTTGGCCTGACCCTGAAAAACCAAATCCCAGAATCATAATGTTACTTTCTACCGCCTGCCGATGGGCGATCTCCTCTTCAAATGTATCGACGACCTTAAGCGTCCGCTGCATCGTGGCATCAGAAGGAAGCTGGATTGAGGACATAAAATAACCCTGATCTTCATCGGGTATAAATGATGATGGTAAGGTGGACAGCCCGGCAAACAATGCCAAACATAATGCAGCGTAGATCATCATCATACGGCCAGTACGCTTCAGTACAAATCCCAGACCAGTGGCGTAAAACGAAGTCAGGCGATGAAAGTGAGCGTTAAACCACGCTGAAAATACGCTGCTTTTACCCTGATGAATACCATGTGGTTTGAGCAGGGTTGCACAAAGCGCAGGCGTTAACGTCAGCGCCAGGAATGCCGACAGTAAAATGGATATCGCCATCGAAATGCTGAACTGTCGATAAATAATACCCACAGAACCGCTGGCAAAGGCCATTGGTATAAACACCGCAGTGAGCACCAGCGTAATACCAATGATTGCCGGCGTAATTTCACGCATCGCTTCTCGCGTTGCATCCTGTGGAGACATTTTTTTGTCTTCCATCAGTCGTTCGACGTTCTCCACCACAACAATAGCATCGTCAACAATAATCCCGATGGCCAGTATCATTCCAAACATGGTTAAAATATTGATGGAATAACCACTTAATAGCATTACGGTAAATGTGCCGAGCAGCGCCACGGGTGCCACAATCGCAGGAATAAGCGTACAGCGTATCTTGTGAAGGAAAAGCAGCATCACGAAAAAGACCAGAACCATGGCTTCAACAAATGTCTCAACCACCTTCAATATCGATAGCTTTACAAATGGAGCCGTATCGAAAGGCACGGTGAATGTCATTCCCTCGGGAAGCACACCGGACAGTTCTGCTAACCGCGCGCGGATACCCGACGCAGTACTAATCGCATTTGCACCAGGAGACAACTGAATGGCGGCTGCCGTTGCAGGCACGCCATTTTCACGGATGCCAAATGCGTAACTTTGCAACCCGGATTCCACGCGGGCAACATCTGCCAGTGTCACCCGGGCGGCTGAGACCTGTGATTTAATCGTGATATTGCGAAATTCTTCAACCGAAGAGAGCTGCCCTTTTACCGTTATTGGATAGGTCACCTCTTGACTGCTCGTCGCGGGTTCATCTCCTGTTCTGCCCGGTGAAACAATCACGTTTTGTTGACTGATGGCGCTTAATACATCCGTAACAGAGAGTCCATAGCTGTGTAATTTCATCGGGTCCAGCCATATGCGGAGTGCCTTTTCTCCGCCAAAAAGCTGGACTTTACCTACACCAGGTACGCGACGGAGTTCATCAGTAACATTCCTTGCAAAATAATCGCTTAAGTCAGCTTCCTGATAGGCTCCGCTTGGCGATTTTAACCCCACCATCATTAAAAAACCGGAATTAGCTGCCTCAACATTTATCCCATTCTGTCTTACCGACTGCGGCAGGCGGGATTCTACAATTTTAATTTGGTTTTGCAGATCCATCTGGGCGAGTTTGATGTCGGTGCCGGGTTTGAAAGTTACCGTAATTGACGCCATCCCTGTCGTGTCACTGGAAGATTCAAAATAGAGTAAATTGTCAACACTCGCAATTTCACGCTCGATCAGAGACACGACGGATGTGTTCATCACTTCCGGGCTGGCTCCAGGGTAACTCACTGAAATGATAATACCGGGTGGCGCAACTTCAGGGTATTGCGCAACCGGTAAACGAGGTATGGACAACAGTCCCGTCAGAACAATAAACAGGGCAATAACCCATGCGAAGATGGGGCGCTCAATGAAAAAGTGCTGCATCAGGTGTACTTCCAGTCAACATACAAAGGGTAAAAGTTCAGCATGGTTTTCCTGATAAAGAGGTCTCATCGTCAGTCGAAACCCGTTTACCGATATCCCTGAGCTGGGAAAATTTCTCAAGAAGTTGTGGTGCGTCATCCAGGCTTGTTGCAAACATCCACATATAGGTCATGACGGAATAAATATGTCCGGCATTAATTCCGGATTCCATGCTCATCCTGATAATGGTCATGGAAAAGAGAGCAGAAACCAGAAGGCCTATTGATAAATATCCCCATGCCTCTCTGTCGGATAACACCACGCGCAGACGGGCAAGTGTGTCATAATGTCGCTTAAGAGCACCAAAAGACGCCTTATTAACATAATCGACCTCTTTCTCAAGGCGATTATTCAGCCGTCTGTAGAATGTCTCATTTTTGCTGGCATAGCTTGAGACAAAACACATCAGTATTGCCACGATGATCAAACAGGCTATACCTGTCCAGAATTCAATCCATAACAGCATAATTGCTGCGCCGAAAAGGGAAATGATCGAGGTGATCAATACGGGCAGGTGCAACTCGAAGAAATCTACAAATTCACGTGATAGAGTGACTCTCGCAGCAATAGTCGAGTGATTAAGTGAATATTTTCGCTGGGATAATACTACAGTCACAGCAAGACTTGCGTAGATACGTGCAAACGTTCGCGTATCGACACTACGTCTGGCGGCTCCCATGCACCACATGAACAGAACCATCAGGCCATAAAGGGCCGCATGTGACGTCTGTCCGCCCAGGATGGCATTTATCGCCATGCCTGCCAGAACGGGGTAGAGCAGGAATGCAACGTTTTCAGCAATAACCAGCATGAAAGTAATACACAATTTCTTTCTGTGCCGCCAGGCAAGTCTCTTAAGTGAGATAGCAACCCCGGGGGCCATAGGTTTGTCGTTGCCTTTATAAATCATGATAAATTATATTAAACATCTGTGTGTAAAGGGTTCTGCAGTTGGTTTATTATGTCAGCTAAGTGAAACGAGACAGCAGAAAAGAGCAGTCATAAATCCATGTGCTAAGTGTAACGTGATGATGTCAATCGTGAATGGATGTTTTATGGAGGATATGTGTACTCACTCCTGAGGTTATGTATCATGTTGACATTGCATAATATCAAACCATTCTTATACATAAACATAAAGGTAGTCCGCAAAAGAAAACCATTAAAAAAAATTCATAATAAAAAACAAAATCATAGATATCTGGAAAAGTATTCAAAAGCAGATGCAATACAATGATGGTGTGTATAAACAGTAAAATCAGACCGAATGTTATTACGATGAAATTTTTAAAAACTCCAGGTTTTTTCTGAATAATAAATGATAATGCTGTAATGATTATCAAAACACGAATCAGTAATGATGAGGGTAATGTGGATTCTACTTTTTCATTAATTGAATGCACAAGGTAAAGCCAAGTAGATAACAACCCATATGAAACGATGCAAAATAAAAGTGAGGCCATCAAATTCTCGCGCCGGAAAAAACATTTAGTCAACACCATAAAACTCCTAAGACAAAGTACATATTGCATGAAACACTTAACCTGGTTGTAGATTATCACTTAGCGATGTTGATTAATTATTTATAAAATGTGTAGTGAATATGGAGAGCATGGCTGGTAAAATTTAAGGATAATTTCCCGATGAACTTTTCCAAAAAAAACCTGTCAAAAGACATTAAATTGAAAATTAATGTTTGTAATTGAGTTAAAGAACTTTAAGCATGACGATAAAAGTGCTTTCAGGGTAAAATGCATGTTGTCATCAGCACTGTGGAAGAAAATATGAACAACAACAATCTGATTATCGTCGCAGAAGACGATGATGACATCGCTGCCATACTGACAGGCTATTTACGTAAGGCAGGTATGAAAACCTTAAGAGCCGAAGACGGTGAGCAGGCAATCAATCTTACCCGTCTGAACAAGCCTGATCTACTGCTATTGGACATCCACCTGCCCGTGTACGATGGCTGGAATGTTCTCACCACGTTAAGAAAGGAAACGAATGTACCGGTCATCATGGTGACAGCACTGGATCAAGACGTAGATAAACTGATGGGGCTACGACTCGGGGCTGACGATTATGTGATAAAACCCTTTAATCCATCTGAGGTTATTGCCCGGGTTGAAGCTGTGCTTCGCAGAACCAGACCGGTTGCAGAGTCTACACATTCACGGCCTTTAAGAACGCCTTTTTTAACGATTTATCCTGATGAGTTTTACGTTGAAATCACTGCACAAGGTGAGGTTTCCACGCCAGTATTAACCACCACTGAGTTTAAGCTTTTAACCTATCTGGCGAGAAACCCGAGAAAAGTCTGTTCACGTGAAGAGTTACTCGATGCGTGTTTACCTGAGGGAGACTCGCTGGATCGTACTGTAGACAGTCATATGAGTAAACTTCGGAAAAAACTTGAACATGCCGGATTGAAGGGCATTCCGGAAAGCATCCGAGGATTAGGCTACCGGTTGGGTGACAAAAAATGAACAAAGAAACGATTCTGAGCCGTCAGATTTTGACATATATGTTGTTGTTAACGTTTGTTATTATTGCCATTGCAATACTCGGTTCCTACTTATTTTATAGTTTCCTGATTTATTACCTGCCGGGTGGAATGAACGAAGGCAGTGAAGATGCTATGACATTCCTTGACTGGATGTGGATTCTGATGGCGTCCGTTACCAGTCTGGTCGTTGCACTTTTCTTTACCGTAAAGCTGTCTGCAAGAATATTCAACCCACTCAATGACGTCGCATACAGCCTGAAACAAATCTCTCAGGGAAACCTTAGTGCCAGAGCATTTAACAGCAGTTCTAAGTTGGGAGAGATGAATAGGCTCGTCAATGACTTTAATGAGATGGCTGAAAAGTTACAGACGCTGGATGCGCAGCGAAATTTATGGAATGCTGCAATTGCTCATGAACTCCGGACGCCGGTGACTATCTTACGTGGGAGGCTTCAGGGACTGGTTGACGGCGTGTTCGAACCAGAACCGTCGTTATTCAGGAACCTTCTTAAACAAACTGAAGGTCTGACCAACTTAATTGAGGATCTCCGCGTCGTGAGTTCGTCAGGAGGCGCTGGGTACTCCTTGATGCTGAGTGAAGTCGATCTCAAGGCCACGATTTCAAATGCGCTTGATACCTTTTGGCCGGACTTTGATAAAAAGCATTTCAAAATTGTCACTGAGATTAACCATCAGTATTGCGTTTGCGATCCCTTACGCATTATTCAGTGCCTCACCGTTCTTTTTGACAATGCCTTAAAATATTCCACATCACAAACGCTGTTAATAAAGAATGGTATTGCAGGAAACGATAATTTTATTATCGTTCAGGACAAAGGACCTGGAATTCCTGAAGAACTCCAGAAGTCCTTATTCCAGCCTTTTCAGCGAGGAGAATACGCCAAAAATATTAATCCAGAGGGTTGTGGTTTAGGGTTGTCGGTAGTTAAAGCCATTATGTGCGCCCACGGCGGAGACGTTAGCTATAGTTTAACACCAGAAAATGGCTCACTTTTCAAACTCTCATGGCCTGTTTAAGGGCATGAATACACAGGCTCGATCGAACCTGTTTTAGCAAGAGACAGATCCCACATACTGCCGAGTTTTGCGTCCCAAATTGATGGGGTGATTTTAAGTTTTCCTCTTTTGGGGCTTAATGTTATTTCGCTGAAATAGATGTCATCTCCTTTTAGCATAAGATCGACGCGGCAGTAGTCTATTTCTTTTGCTAAGTCCTGGGCGGCAATAACGGATTTATGAAATGATTCGGGCTCATCAACCGGCAATGGCGTGTTTGGGTACTCCATCTGAAAGGGTTGTAAATTCCACGCTCTGTCATAAACGTTAATGAATTCGTTTCCATCGCTGTCAGTAAAGTCGGCCTCGATAAAACATGCCACACCGTGAAAGCAATGTATTCTTATCATTTCCGGAGTTATATTTCGGTGTTTACTGGAAAATAGATCCAGATACATTTCGCATAGGATCACGGGTGGTATGTTTTTATACTGCCATTCTCGGGTCGTATAATACATATTCTTTTTAAGAGATAGTTTTAATTTGCTTTTAACCTTAGCGGGATCAATATTCGTTTTATCCGTGCATATGACCGCGCTACCACTATCATGATTGCATTTCAAAACAAATTTTGAGGGAAGTTTGTCGAAATCAATATCATCAACTCTGTTATAAACACCTACTAAAGGAATAAGCTTAATTAAATTAGTCCGTTTCTCAACATACTGCCTGACCAGAAGTTTATCAGCAAGCAATGTATAAAATGGGTTGTGGATAAATAAAATGCGATGGCAAATTTTCTCATTAAGCGTTACAGGGTTGAGTAAATCCGGATATGTGCCAGATATTTCTCTTAACCTGTCTGCATGAAATGAAATGTCATTAGTCAAAATTGTTCTGCATTTTCTCAACAAATATTCAATGTATTTGATTTGATAGTTTATTTTGTTCATAACGCCTCCGGTTCAGAAAGGAAATTCTGACAGAGGTTTGTTGATTTATTTTTTGCAAATTATGGAGAGTATATGGACCGACTTGCTTCTTTATTAACAGAAATTAATCCGGACCATTGTCCGCGCCTTGCACGAATCGGAAAAGTTAACTGCACTGAAGATCCGCTCTGAACGAAGAGCGGATCTTCAGTGCAAAAGAACAGCAAGGCCCGCCTTTATTATTAATAATGCCTTATCTACAACTGCTGAGTTACCCAGCTACCATTTTCAGCGAAAAATACCGTCGCATCGGCTCCATTTACCAGGGATATTTGAGGAGGCATGTGACCAATATCAACATCATAGAGTACGGGCACGGCAATATTCTCAAAAGCGGCTTTAAGGGCATCCAGATAATTATGTTTAGTCGGGTCGCTTACGTCGGGTGCAGCACTTCTGCCGATAAGAACACCATTTAAGTTATCAAACCAACCCTGTAATCGTAAGCTAAATAATGCGCGTGTTAATTCACAGGGAGCCATTTCCACATTTTCAAAATAGAGGATTATTCCTTGAGGGCTATTGCTCGCCTTGAACAAGGGCACATTCCCGAATGGTGTACCTGCTAACCTGGATATTATTTCGAGGCAGCCGCCGATCAGTTTCCCGCTAAATGTCAGAGAAGATGTAACACCATCAAGGCGTTTCCACTGTGTTTTTTGGGTCAGATTGAAACCTCCGTCTGACGCTGTTCCCCATTGATTTTCATCCGCTTGAAATGCTGTTGAAGAGTACTGTTTGATTACAGTTCCCCGATTCGATTCCAGAATTTCCCATACGGCCTGAGTGGTGGCATCTAACTTTTGAGCGCCAAGATCCATGAGGTTCGGCCCATGCAAAGTAGCCCAGCCCGATATCGTCGTCAGTGGGAAATGAAGTGTACTAAGATCTGAAAAGCCCACAAACCATTTTGGTTTAGACCGGGACAACAGATCAAAATCAATCAAATCAAGCAATTCCATCGCCAGATCACCGCCCCAAGGTGGCATAACAGCTTTTATATCTGGGTCAGTAAGATAAGACATTAATTCTTCAACGCGAGAAAATTTAGTGGCGCTTTTATTTTTGTGCTGCGAGCGTAAGCAGCGTCCTTCGCGGACCTGGTAACCTCTTTTCTTTAGGTTTTTTATGGCGAGTTCCAGTCTGGGATGCAGATGTTCAGGTACGCCAGAAGAGGGAGCGGTTACACCAATAACATCTCCTGGAGCCAGCCTGGGTGGAAAGAGGATACTCATGGATAGATCCTTTTCAGAACATATAGAATTCCATAATCCATAAATAAAGTCAGGATGTAAAATTAACAGGCGAACAGTCCGCTTGTTTTTTCTATGAGCCTTTAAAAGGTCTGCTCATGGCACCCAAGGGACTTTACCGGCGTAGATGATGCGTCAGGCGACTAATCCTCAAAAGTGCTTACTGCTTATTCGCGGGACCGCCGGCTGATTTGGGTTGGAGCATGACGACTACTCTTTTAGCTATTCCCGGTTTCCCCTTTTCAAAGCGCCATTTACTCATCATTTTCTCGATGATTTTATGTTCAAACTCCGGAGTCGTTGTCGATTCCAGTATCTTAACATTCTGAACTCTGCCATCTGAATCAACATCATACTGAATCCGCAGAGCATTCGGCAGGAGGTTTCCGTAATCGTCCGAATTCCAAAATTAACCATGAATCTTCACGTTACCAACGGTGCGAGTGACAGGCTACCAGATGAAATGATCAGTGAATACCGCGTCTTCAGCGGCAATCCCTTTGACCTCCTTACCAGGCGCTTCGTACCACATCCATTCCCGGGGTCGTTTCGCTATCAGGACTAGTGGGAGCTGAGCGAGTGTATCAATGATTCCTTTTGCCAGCTGTCAGCTCGTCAGGGAACATGACCGATCTAACATCCTTAAGTGATGAGAGACGACCATGGAGTTCGTCCGTAAAGGTAAAATGCGTCGTGCCCGGATTTTCAGAGATACACACTGGTACAGACAGGTGCCGGGTAACGGTCTCGAAGCGTGAGAAGACTTCGTCGTCACGGAGTGACTGGTAGCTGACCGCCGGGAGTAACAGGACATTCGCGCCAGCTGCCTGAGCATCATCAGCCAGATGCAGAATGGCGTCGATACGGACCGATCCCACACAGACCATAACCGGGATGTCCCCGGCATGCTGTTTTGCCAGAGTGGCTACGCGCTTGCGCTGCTCCCGGGTCAGATAGGCGTAGCGTGCGGTTGACCCCAGGATGCCCATAGAATCAACCCGAGCATCTGTACGGCGGGAAAGCATATGGCTGACCCCCTTTTCATCCACGCCGCTGGCGGTTATTGGGGTTAATGGAAACGCCGATAACCGCTAAACATACCTGTTTCTCCTGAAGGATATTACTGCTGTTGTTCTTCGATGAGAGCAACGTCAAACCACAGGCCGGGCATCATTTTTTCCAGACCGTCGGTCAGCATCTTCCCGGCTTCGTGCAGTTTCTCCAGCGGCATCTGCGGCAGGCTTTCCAGAATGAACCACATTTGCTGAGCGTCCACGCCCAGACGGGTTCTGATCCCCTGTCGCCAGTTCCAGCGGCGGCAGGTCGCGCCGGTATCATCACACCAGATAACTTCTCCTTGTGAAGGATAATCAACGGCCGTTTCACCCTCTTTGACGGTATCAAAAGGCTCTGTTCCGTTTGCCACAGCCAGACGTGGTGAACCCTGATAGGCAGAGATATTCTCCCCACCAACCGGTACGGCGTAGCGGAGGCTCACGGCGTTATAAAGATCAACGATGGGATCGAGCGCGGGCATCGTTCCGTCACGTAATACGCGCTTACGTAACGCATCAGCTGAGCAAGGGGTGCGTTTAGGTTTAGCACCAAACTTTTGAAAAACGTCGGCCCAGGCTGCCAGATGAGATCCCGCCCATTCCGGTTCGCCGGCCAGAACGGCTTCACAGGCTTCCCGCAGCGCGATTTCTCCAGCGTCGGGATGAAGCACTGGCGCAGCTTTTACGCAGATACTGAGTGCCCGAAAACCTGGGGCAATACGATAAATTTCAGGGGCAATTGACGGAGAGACGGTTAACACGTGATAATCCTTTAATGACTAATTTATTCCATGATAATGACCGATGACCAAAAAAGTCAATTTAATGACCGATGCAAATGCTATCGTCAACACGGTGAATGAAGCCGTATCTCAGCGAATTAAACAGTATCGTAAGCAAAAGAAAATCTCCCTCGATGAACTCTCCCGTCGAGCCGGCGTCAGCAAGGGAGCGCTGGTTGAGATAGAAGGATGCCGGGCCAATCCCAGCATTGCTCTGTTATGCCGCCTGGCTACCGCGATGGGGGTTTCGGTGGCTGATTTTGTGGATGTCAGTTCCAAACCGACTGTGCATCTCATTGCTGAAGATGAGATCCCAGAATTGTGGGAAGGTGAAAAAGGCGGGAGAGCAAGACTGCTCGCAGGGTCGGGTGGGCCTGATATGACCGAGCTCTGGATGTGGGAAATGCAGCCGGGGGAAAAGTTTGCTTCACCGGGCCACACGGAAGGAACGCTTGAACTGTTTTATGTTCAGTCGGGCACGCTCACATTGGGGGTAAAGGACCATTTGTATCGGGTAAAAACCGGCTGTTCGGCAACGGCCAGAACGGACGTTCCTCATTTCTACGAAAACCAGGGGGAGAGCCCGCTGGTATTTATCATGACAGTACATGAGAAAACATCCTGAGTGGTTGCCCGGTATGCCTGTAGGGCTTGTCTCATCAAAGCAAGTTTGCAAGGAGTCGTTTAGTGGATAATCAGCATCTGCGTTTTACCCAAGGCCAGTTTACTGTCACAACCGATCCCGCCTTTTTTCAGCAGGAAGCCATTCACGATTACCTCTCGCAATCGTCCTGGGCGCCTGGCATTGATGCTGAAACGGTCAGAATATCAATCCAGAACAGCCTTTGTTTTGCGCTTCTGGATGGAACAAGACAAATCGGCTTCGCCCGTCTGGTCACCGACTATGCCACTTTTGGTTATTTGTGCGACGTCTACGTGCTGAACGAGTATCAGAAAAGTGGTCTTGGTCGTTGGCTGATTGAATGCTGTCACGCCCATCCCGTGATGTCACGCCTGCGACGGATAATGCTGGTAACCTCTAGCGCGCCCTGGCTATACCAGAAGCTGGGGTATAACCCATTGAACCAACCAGATTTTGTCTGGCAAATCAATCGACCCGATATTTATCGTAAACCCGGGCAAAAGTAAGACTATTTTTTTGAGAGTAATGATAAATGTTAATCCGTAGGGCCCGTCCCTCTGATGCAGAAGAGCTTGCCATTTTAGCCGAACGCACCTTTAGAAAAACGTTTGAGGCGGGTAATACTCAGAAGGATATGGAGCTTCACTGCCAGGCAAGTTATTCAACAGATATTCAGTTGCAAGAAATCCTCAGAGAAGACTGGATTACATTAGTCTGCGAATACGAAAGCAAACTGATAGGGTATGCCCAACTGAGGTGGGAAGCATTTCCTCCCTGTGTAAATAGCATTCACGCCGGGGAAATCCTGTGTCTGTATATCGATGAACCTTATCATGGCAAAGGTTTTGCACAAGCGCTGATACACAAGTGCTTTGCTGAATTTGCGGCACAGGGATCGGATATTGTCTGGTTAGGTGTCTGGGAACATAACCCAAGGGCAATCTCTTTTTACCATAAGCTTGGGTTTACCGAGGTGGGTGAACATATCTCCCAGGTTGGGACAGATCCCCAGAGAGATATCATTATGAAACGCTCAACGGGTGTTAGCTGAACAAACATTACGACGTCCGCTCTGGCACACAGCAGGCGTGATCGACACCAGGAGACGTCACGCGCTAGCGGCTAAGCGTAGCGCCGGCTCGGAAAATCCCGGATGGCGGCGCGTGGCGCCTTATCCGGGCTACGCGGTTGTGCCACTCTTGTGCCGTTATTTTGCCGGGTGGCGGCTGCGCCTGACCCGGCCTACAAAAACAGGGCCGCCCGTACTCTTCTGGTGGCATGCCCCTGGCCCGCGCCTGCGCAGCGCCGCCGGGCTGTTACTGCGCCTGCTGCTGCGCTTGCGCCAGCTGGCGGACGATCGCCTCGCGCCGCGCATCCCCTTCCGGCAGCCGGGCCAGTAACGCCTGCAAGGCTGCCACGGCTTCGGGGTAATCTTCATTACGCACCGCGCTCAGGGCCAGCATCTCCAGCACCGGCAGGCTGGTCGGCTGCCGCTGATGCAGGTCACGCAGCAGCAGCTCGCCCATCCGAACCTGACCGCTATCCCCCGCCCGCACCAGTGCGCTGGCGTAATCGAAAGCCGCCGCCGGGTCATCCGCCGCCAGATCATGCGCCCGGCCAAAGGCGCCGATCGCCGTCTCGCCATCGTTCAACAACAGGCCAAGACGCCCAAGCAGCTGCCAGCCGGCGAGGTCGTTCGGCGTAGTCTGCAGGTGGCTGCGCAGGCCAAGCCGCAGCTCCGCCAGCTCATCCATACGCAGCGGCGCCGCCGTCGGGTCCTTAACCTGCTGCAACAGCGCAGGATAATGCCGTTCAGCCTGCTGCCAGAGCAGCACCTGGCCAATATCGCTGGTTTTCAGATACAGGCCCAGACTCAGGATTATCAGCAGCAGCGCGCCAGGAAGCAGCGCCCAGCGGCTTAGCGGGCGTTCGCCAGGCTGTGCCTGGGGGGGGATATCCGTCAGCAGCGTGCGCTGCAGCTCGACGACCAGCGCCGGGTTGTCCTCGCCGCGCTCCTGCGCCAGCTCCTGCAGACGCGACTGGTACAGGACGCGGTTGAGGGCATCGCGGTCCACCGCCCCTTTGCCCGGCCACGGGTAATAAAGCAGCCCCAGCGCGCCAGCCAGCAGCAGCGCGACGATAACCACCAACAGGCTCATCGTTCTTTTCCTTCTTTCAATAATGCCGCCAGCCGCTGGCGCTCTTCGGCGCTGAGCGCCGCGTCAGGAATGTCGCGACGACGCGCGCGGGCGATAATCACCCCCGCGCCCGCCAGCACGAACAGCCCCGGCCCCAGCCACAGCAGCACCGTGCCCGCGGTCAGCGGCGGCTCGTAGCTAACAAAATTGCCGTAGCGGGCCACCATATAGTCAACGATCTGCCCTTTCGTTTTCCCCTGCTGCATCAGCTCGTACACCTTCTGCCGCATATCAGCGGCAATCATCGCGTTTGAGTCGGCGATGCTGTTGTTCTGGCATTTCGGGCAGCGCAGCTGGGAGGTGATCTCGCGGAAGGCCTGCTCCTGGGCCTCATCCTTAAACTGCCAGGTGTCGATGGCGGCCCACGCCTGGCCGGTCAGCATCAGCGCCAGCAGGATGACCATTGCACATCTCATCAGCCCGCCCTCCGGTTGTATTGATCCCACAGCGGCTGGAGCTCCTCGCGCCACACCCGTTCGTTCAGGTCGCCGGCGTGCCGCCAGCGGATGATGCCCTGACCGTCGATGAGAAACGTCTCCGGCGCGCCATAGACCCCGAGATCCAGGCCAAGCATGCCGTTGCCATCGTACAGGCTCAGCATGTACGGGTTCCCCAGGCGCTGCAGCCAGCTCATCGCCTTCTGCCGATCGTCTTTGTAGTTCATCCCCACCACCCGCACGCCCTGCTGCGCCAGGCCGTTGAGAAACTGATGCTCGGCGCGACAGGTTGGACACCAGGTGGCCCAGACGTTAAGCAGCAGCGGCTTGCCGTCAATCAGCGTGCGCCGGTCCAGCGTCTGGCCGGGGGTATTCAGCGCTTCAAGGCGAAATTCCGGCAGCGGTTTGCCAATCAGCGCCGACTCGAGGGTCGTCGGGTCATCGCCATCGGCGTTGCGCATCAGTTGCCAGAACAGCGCAGCGGCCAGTGCCAGAAACAGCACCAGCGGGATAAACAGTAGCTTCCGGTTCATGAGGCCTCCTGCAGCTTCTTACGCATCCGGTAGCGCGGGTCGAGCATGCAGCACAGACCGCCGAGGGCCATCAGTACCCCGCCGTACCAGATCCAGCGAACGAACGGTTTATAGTACAGACGCACCGCCCAGCTGCCGTCGCTCAACTCTTCCCCCAGCGCGGCGTACAGATCGCGGGTCAGCCCGCCGCTGATCGCCGCCTCGGTCATCATCATCCGGCTGGCGGTGTAAAAGCGCTTCTCGGCATACAGCGTCGCTTCCGGGCGGCCGCTGCGGGTCACGGCAATAATGCCTTCGCCGCCGGTCCAGTTGGGGCCGACGATATTGCGCACGCCGTTAAACACAAAGTGATAGTGATGGATATCAATGCTGTCGCCGGGGCGCATCCGTACATCGCGCTCCACGCTGTAGTTCTGGCTGAAGGTGATGCCGATAACGGTCACCGCCACGCCAACGTGACCGAGCACCATCCCCCACTGGCTGCGGGTCAGAGTGCGCAGGCCGCGCCAGAAGCCGTGGCGATGGGTGGCCCGTTCGTGAACCTCCATCAGGGCGAAGATCAGCACCCACAGGGCCATCATCAGGCCGATGACCGCCATGGCGGTGATACGGTCCTGCAGCAGCCACGGCAGCGCCAGAGAAAGTGACAACGTCACCACCAGGGCGATAATCAGGCGCTTAATCTGCCTGGCGACGTCATCGCGCCGCCAGCGGATCAGCGGTCCCAGCCCCAGCAGCAGCGCAAAAGGCGCCATCAGGGCGGTGAACATGGTATTGAAGAACGGCTCGCCAATGGAGATGCTGCCGAGGCCCAGCTCTTTATGCACCAGCGGCAACAACGTCCCGAGGAGCACCACCAGCATCGCGGCCATCAGCAAGATATTGTTGCCAAGCAGGAACGACTCGCGCGACCACAGCGTATGTTCCACCCGCGCCCGCACCCGGCCGCCCTTCAGGGCGTACAGCAGCAGCGATCCGCCGATGGCGACAATCAGCAGTACCAGAATAAACAGCCCGCGTGACGGATCCGAGGCGAAGGCATGCACCGAGACCAGCACCCCGGAGCGCACCAGGAAGGTGCCCAGCAGACACAGAGAGAAGGCGGCGATGGCCAGCAGCACCGTCCAGGCGCGGAAGCTGCCGCGCTTCTCGGTCACCGCCAGGGAGTGCAGCAGCGCGGTCCCCACCAGCCACGGCATAAACGAGGCGTTTTCCACCGGATCCCAGAACCACCACCCGCCCCAGCCCAGTTCGTAGTAAGCCCACGCCGAGCCCAGCACGATGCCTAGGGTGAGGAACATCCATGCCGCCTGGGTCCAGGGACGCGACCAGCGCGCCCAGGCAGTATCCAGCCGCCCCGCCAGCAGCGAGGCGATGGCAAAGGCGAAAGCCACCGAGAAGCCGACGTAACCCATATAGAGGATCGGCGGATGGAAAATCATGCCGATATCCTGCAACAGCGGATTGAGGTCGCGGCCATCAATGGGGTACTGCGGCAGGCCGCGGCTGAACGGGTTGGAGGTAAAGAGGATAAACAGCAGGAACCCAAAGGCGATCATCCCCATCACCGCCAGCACCCGGGCGACGGCGTCGAGCGGCATCCGGCGGCTGAAGATGGCGACGGCGAAGGTCCAGACGCTGAGCAGCAGGACCCACAGCAGCAGCGAGCCCTCGTGCGCCCCCCAGGTCGCCGCCACCCGATACCACACCGGCAGCGCGCTGTTGGAGTTTTCCGCCACGTAGCGGACGGTAAAGTCATTGACCACAAAGGCGTGCACCAGCAGCAGGAAGGCGACGCCGATACAGGCGAACAGCCCGCAGGCCAGCGGCCGGGCCAGGGCCATCAGCCGCCGATCCTGCCGCGCCGCGCCCCACAGGGGATAGATGCTCAGGAGCAGCGCCAGCCCCGCCGCCAGACACAGTAAAAAGTTGCCCAGCTCCGGCATCATGGCTGCGCCCTCGTTTTCTCCGGCGTCATGGCGTTTTTCACCTCCGGCGGCGTGTAATTTTCATCATGTTTGGCCAGCACCTGCTGGGCGGTAATATGCCGCTCGCCGTCCAGTACGCCCTGGGCCACCACGCCCTGACCCTCACGGAACAGGTCCGGCAGAATGCCCTTATAGCTGACGTCCACGACCCCGCGGGCGTCATACAGCTTAAAGCGCACGTCGAGGGTTTGCGGGTCGCGCTGCAGGGAGCCCGGCTGAACGTAGCCCCCCACCCGCAGCCGCTGCCCGGTATGGGGCAGCGCCCGGGTTTCCGTTTTGCCGTAGATAATTTCCCCCGGGGTGTAGAACAGATCGATATTGCTGCTAAGGGCGTACAGCGTCAGGCTGACGGTCAGCCCGAGGCCGGCGAGCACCGCCAGCACGATATACAGCCGGGTTTTACGACGCGCTTGCATCCGCGGCCTCCTTGTCGTGTTCGCGGGCGGCAGCGATCCGCCGCTCGCGCGCCTGCTGGCGTCGTACCTCATGGAACACCGCCCGCCGCGCCCACAGGGTATGCACCGTCAGCAAGCCAAAGGCGGCGACCCCCACGGCCACCGCCAGCCAGACGTACACGGCATAGCCGCCCATATCCAGGAAGGCGGCGAAAGACGAAAAAGCGGGGCTCATCGGGCAACTCCTTTATTCACCAGCGCCACCACCCACGGTCGACGACGCTCCAGCTGCAGGATCAGGTTACGCAGGCGCATCAGGGTCAGCGTGACCGACAGCATGAGGAAGGCAAAGATGCAGATCCGCAGCGGCAGACGCATGCTTGGGTCGATGGTTTGCTGCAGGTTGGTCGAGCCCTGGTGCAGGGTGTTCCACCAGTAGACTGAGTAATGAATGATGGGCAGATTGACCACCCCGACCAGGACGAGGATCCCCGCCGCGCGCCCGGCCAGCCGCCGGTCGTCAAAGGCGTGCCACAGGGCGATGACTCCGGCGTACAGAAACAGCAGCACCAGCTCTGAGGTCAGGCGGGCGTCCCAGATCCACCAGGTTCCCCACATCGGCTTACCCCATGCCGCGCCGCTGACCAGTGCCACCAGGGTGCAGACCGCCCCCACCGGCGCCAGGGCGGCGATCGCCAGGTCGGCCATTTTGATCTGCCAGACCACCCCGACGAAGGCCGCGACGGCCATCGCCAGGTACAGCCCCATCGACCACATCGCCGCCGGGACGTGAAGGTACATGATCCGATAGCTTTCCCCCTGCTGATAGTCCGCGGGGGCGAAGCCAAAGCCCCACCCCAGGCCGATGACCAGCAACAGCGCGCTCAACGCCGCCAGCCAGGGGATCCAGCATCCGCACAGGCGGTACAGCCGCTCGGGGATTGCCAGTTGATGTAACGCTTTCCACATAGACGCTTACTCACACGGTTATGATGGCCGCGCCCGCAGGCGCAGCGAATTATTGCACGGTCAGCCGCAGCGCGGCGGCGGTGGCGAACGGGCACAGGGTGGCGCTGGCGGTTAAGAACGCCGCCAGCATCGCCAGATAGCCGCTGACCGGGAGCCCGGCCGCTGCCGCCTGGCAGGCCGCGGTGGCGAAAATCAGCAGCGGCACCGCCAGCGGCAGCACCAGCAGGCTCAGCAGGACGCCGCCGCGCTTCAGGCCGACCGTCAGGCCAACCCCCACCGCGCCGAGAAAACTGAGCGTCGGGGTGCCGAGCAGCAAGGTCAGCGCCAGCACGCCGGCATCGTGCAGACTCATCCCCAGCAGCAGCGCCGCCAGCGGCGAGACGATCAGCAGCGGCAGGCCGCTCATCATCCAGTGGGCAACCACCTTCACCAGCACAACCGCCACCAGCGGCGTCGGCAGGAGCATCAGTTGCTCCAGGGAACCGTCCTGCCAGTCGTCGCGAAACAACCGATCCATCACCAGCAGCGCCGCCAGCAGCGCGGCGACCCACACCACGCCCGGCGCAATCTGCGCCAGCAGCTGTGGCGCGGCGCCGACGCCGAACGGAAACAGGGTGATGACGATCAGAAAGAACCAGAGCGGATTGAGGATCTCAGCCCCGCTGCGCCACGCCAGGCGCAGTTCCCGGGCCAACAGCGCTCGCATCATTGCCCGCCTCCCGCGTCGCCGCCGAGGCGCAGGGTGCGCAACGGACAGCGCAGCGGCCGCAGCGGCTGATGAGTCGTGAGGATCGCGCTTCCCCCCTGCCGGGCGTGCTGCTCCAGGCGGCGGGTCAGGGTTTCCATCGCCGTGGCGTCGAGCGCGGTGAACGGCTCATCGAGGATCCACAGCGGCGCGTCGGTTAACCACAGGCGGGTCAGCGCCACCCGCCGCTGCTGCCCGGCGGAGAGCTGGCTCAAGGGGAGGTCTTCATAGCCCGCCAGGCCGACGGCGGCGAGGGCGCTTTCCCGCTGCTGAAGGCGGCTGGATGGAAAGAAGAAACGCAGGTTTTCATCGGCGGTCAGCGCCGCGTTGACGCCGGGTTTATGGCCCAGCCACAGCAACTGACGATGAAATGACTCCCGGACCTTCGCCAGCGGCTGCCCCTGCCAGCTCACCACCCCGCTTTCCGGGCGCGCCAGGCCGCAAAGGATCCGCAGCAGCGAGGTTTTCCCCGCGCCGTTATCACCGGCGACCTGCAGCAGCTCGCCGGCAGCGAGGGACAGCGTCAGCGCCGCAAATAGCGGTCGATCGTCAACGATGCAGGTCAGTCGCTCTGCATGCAGCATGAAGGCAAACTCCTTGATTCAGACAGTATTTTACGTCGTGGCTAAGTATGGGTTGCGCCGCGCGGGCGACGCAACCCTGACGATTACTGTCCGGCCCCCGGCAGCTTCGAGATATCGGCGTTGCCTAACGCCTTCTCATCGTGCGCTGCGGTCTCCTTACGCACCTTCGCCACATCGCTGGCGCTGACCGCCGGCGCATTGTTGCCCCAACTGGTGCGGATGAAGTTGACCACATCCGCCACCTGCTGGTCGTCCAGACGCCAGCCGAACGACGGCATGGTCAGGTTGGAGACCGCATCTTTCACCGCCGGCGTGGTGCTCCCGGTCAGAACGATATGGATAAGCGAAGTGGCATCTTCGGTCTGTACCACCGGGTTGCCCTTCAGCGACGGGAAGGCGCGTTTATAGCCCGCGCCGTCGGTGCGGTGGCAGGCGGCGCAGTTATCAACGTACAGCGCGGCGCCGGTTTTACTGTCGTTACCCTTCCACAGATCTTTCGCCACGCTGTCTTCCACCGGGGCTGGGGTCTGTTTGCCGCCGCGCGGCGGGAGCGACTTCAGATAGCGGGCGATGGCGGTGATGTCGTCATCAGAAAGATACTGCAGACTGTGCTCCACCACATCGCTCATGCCGCCGAAGACCACCGATTTATCGTTGCGTCCGGTTTTCAGGAACTCGGCCAGCTCAGCCTCGCTCCAGGTCCCCAGACCGTCGCGGTTTTCGCCGCGCAGGCTGGAGGCGACCCAGCCGTCAATCGGCGCATTGCTGCCCGCCAGGTAATCATCGCCTTCGCTTTCGCTGAGCGCTTTTTCCTGCATCGTCAGACTGCGCGGGGTATGGCAGGCACCGCAGTGGCCCAGGCCTTCCACCAGATAGCGGCCGCGCTCCAGCACCGGGTCAACCTGCGGGTTGGCGACAAAGTCGCTCGGCGTCGGGGCGAAGATACCGCGCCAGAACGCCAGCGGCCAGCGCATCGACAGCGGCCACGGGATGTCGGTGTCCTTGTTGGCGGCATTCACCGGTTCCACGCCATGCATAAAGTAGGCGTACATGGCGCGCATGTCCGCTTCACTGATCCGCGCGAACGAGGGATACGGCATCGCCGGATAGAGCGTGGAACCGTCTTTCCGCACGCCCTTGCGCACCGCGTCGTCGAACTCTTCGAAGGTGTACCCGCCGATGCCGTGTTCTTTATCCGGCGTGATATTGGTGGAGTAGATGGTGCCGATCGGCGTCTCCATCGGCAGACCGCCGGCGAAAGGTTTCCCCGTTTTGCCGTTGGTGTGGCAGGCGACACAGTCCCCCGCCCGCGCCAGATACTCCCCCTGCTTAATCAGATTGCTGTCCGCAGGCGCCTCTTCGGCAAAAGCCGCGCAGCTCAATGCCCCAAGCACCAGGGCCGATAACCATTGCATTTTCATCATCTGCCTTCCTTTATGCCTGCACCAGGGGTCCCGGATTTTTCAGATACTGCTCGCGGATCGCCTTCGCTGACCAGTAGGCCAGCGCGGCCACCGTGCCGGTTGGGTTGTAGCCCAGCCCCTGCGGGAACGCGGAGGCGCCGATGACGAAGACATTATGCACGTCCCAGCTTTGCAGATAACGGTTAACGGCGCTGGTTTTCGGATCTTCCCCCATCACCGCCCCGCCGTTCATATGGGTGGTCTGGTAGGTGGTGGTATCAAAATGGCTGTTGGCGTTTTTCGGGCTGCCGAGGATATATTTCGGCTTCATCGCTTTGGCGATCGGCGCCATCTTATCGAACATAAACTGCGCCATCTTGATGTCGTTTTCCTGCCAGTCGAAGGTCATGCGCAGCAGCGGCTGGCCGAAGACGTTTTTGTAGTTCGGATCAAGATCGAGGTAGTTCTGCCGATAGGACTGGTGCGCGCCGTGGGCATCCATCGACAGGTGATGGGTGTAGGTATCGGCAACCGCCGCTTTCCACTTGCTGCCCCACGCCGGGGTGCCCGGTGGTACCGGGAAACCGGAGATGGGCTTGGTCCCGGCCTGGTTGACCCAGAATGGCGAACCGCCGACAAAGCCCGCCGCGCCGTGGTCGAAGTTGTCGGCGTTGAAGTCGTCGACCCCGACGCCGTTGCCGCCCGCGCCGATAAACGGGTTGGTATAAGTGCCTTTGTCGAAAATGGCCTTGATGGTGGTCATGTTCTGGTAGGCGAAGTTACGCCCCACCACCCCTTCGCCGGTCTCCGGATTGTACGGTTTGCCGATCCCGGAGAGCAGCATCAGGTGCACGTTGTGGAACTGGAAGGCGCCGATAATCACCAGGTCCGCCGGCTGTTCCATTTCGCGCCCCTGGCCGTCGACGTAGGTCACGCCGGTGGCGCGGGATTTGTCGTCGGTCAGGTTGACCTTCAGCACGTTGGCGTTGGTCCGCAGCTCAAAGCGTTTTTCCTGGCGCAGCGCCGGCAGGATGTTCACGTTCGGCGAGGCTTTGGAGTACATGTAGCAGGCGTAGCCGCTGCAGAAACCGCAGAAGTTGCACGGGCCCATCTGCGCGCCGTAGGGGTTGGTATAGGAGTCGGAAGTGTTGGCCGACGGCAGGTTATAGGGGTGATACCCCACTTCCAGCGCCGCTTTTTCAAACAGCTGCGCCGACCAGGTGTTTTTCTGCGCCGGCAGCGGGAAGTCGTCTGAGCGGTCCGGGGCGAAGGCGTTGCCGCCGCGGCCTTTGCCGACCACCTTGCCTTTGATCGACCAGGCGGTCCCGGAGGTGCCGAACACTTTTTCCGCTTTATCGAAGAACGGTTCCAGCTCGTCGTAGGTGACACCGAAATCCTGGATGATCATATCCTGGGGAATGAAGTTTTTGCCGTAGCGTTCTTCATAGTGACTGCGCATCCGCAGTTCGATGGGATCGACGCGGAAATGGACGCCGGACCAGTGCAGCCCGGCACCGCCCACGCCGGTACCCGGCAGGAAGGCCGCCAGCTGGCGATACGGCACCGCCTGCTGGCTGGTGTTATGCCGGATGGTGACAGTGCTTTTCGACAGATCCTGGAACAGCTTGCGGCGGATGTTGTAGGTCAGCTCATCAATCACCTGCGGATAGGCGCCATCCGGCCAGGTGTCGCGCATCGGGCCGCGCTCCAGCGCGACGACGTTGAGCCCGGCTTCGGTCAGCTCTTTGGCCATGATTGCCCCAACCCAGCCGAAGCCGACGATCGCGACATCGGTTTTTTTCAATACGGTGGCCATGATTACGCCCTCTCCCCATTAATTGATACCGGCGGGAAGGGGTAGCGTTCGCCCCGTTCAACCCAGTCCATAAAGTCGGCGCGCGCGCCGGGAAAATTAATCAGCGTCCAGCCGACCATGCCTTTATTCCCGCCATGGATCGGGTCGCTGAAGAACCCTTCACGGGTGTTTTGCAGCAGATAGGTGAAGAACAGCGAGGCCGGCAGCTGTTTAAACTCGGCTTTGCCGGATTCCCACAGGCCGAGCGCCTCGTCCTGCTGCTCGCTGCTCAGTTCAGCGAAGGTTTTATGATATTTGTCCTGGCACCACGCCTCGGCATCAGCGATCCCGAGGTTATAGATCTGTTTAGGCACCAGCGGCAGCTGATAACCCATCTCTTTCGGCACGTCGGGGTTGAAGGGCCCCTGCATATACCAGATGGAGCCGGTGGCGTAGGGGGTATTGAGCTGGCGGTCGATAAACTCCGGGACGCCGGCCTCTTTGGCGCCGGGACCGAGTTCATCCGCCGGGATTAAGCGAGCGACGGCGGCGTTGATAAACGCCCACTCACGATCGTTGAAGAACTGCGGCTTCCAGTCGCTGGCCGCCGCCGTGTTCCCGGAAGCAGGCTCAGACGCGGGGGCCGCCTGCGCGGTCGCGCTGGTGGCCACGCCAATGGCCCCTGCTCCCGCGCCGCCGATCACCACCGTCGGGATCAGCGCCATCGATTTCACCAGGAAATCACGCCTGGAATTATTGGTTTTCTCGCTCGACATCATCACATTCCTGTCATTGAAAATTACTGTTTTTGTCGCAGACAAACCCAGTGAATGTCGTGCTGGAACCGATACCATTGCGCTTTCAAACCGCTTAGCGTCTGGCCCGGCCCGGCAAGTCGGATAAAACATCGCCAGAGGCGATATCATTTATAGGGTTATCGTTTGGATAGTAGACGATTCTCAACGAAACGCGGGAAATCGGAGAGAAATTCACCGGAATGTCATCGTGAGAAGGGTGCTGCCATAACCTTGAGGCGGTAAACCAGCGGCATTCACACCGCGCTGAGCTTACCCATGCGCCATAAAAGAGTGACTTGTATCACAAATGTTATTTTTTGTTTATGGTACATGGCAGATTAAACGTCTGTAAATACTCGTATTAGGAATAATTAAACATTTTGAGCTGTTAAAAAAGTTAATAACCGTTGTTAACTATTTTGCATCTATTTCCCGGCTAACGCGTTCAGCTGGCGATCCCCATCCACAGGAGAAGAGAAGATATGTTCGATCATGTGAAATTCGGCGCTAGCGACTATGCCGCCAGCAAAACGTTCTTTTTACAGGCCCTGGCCCCGCTTGGCGTAACGCTGGTTGGCGAAGGCGAGCCGAGCTACGGCGCAGAGCTGGCCGGCAGCGGCGATGTCTCTCTATGCCTCTATCAAAGTACGGAAAAACCGGCGCCGCTGCACATTGCCTTTCGCGCCGACAGCCGCGAGCAGGTCGATGCCTTCTGGCAGGCGGCGCTGGCCGCCGGAGGAAAGGACAACGGCGCGCCGGGGGTACGGCCAAACTACCACGCCAGTTACTACGCCGCCTTTGTGATTGCGCCAGACGGGCATAATATTGAAGCCGTGTGCCATCTGGCGGGGTAAGCCGAGCGGAAAAAAATTCCCACGTCCGTGGGAAACGCTGAAGGTATGGATGTCTCGGATTCAGCTGACCGGCTCAATAAGGGCGGACAACAGTCCGGTGAAGTGGGTATGTGACTCAATGACATAATCCGAGGAGACTTTATCGCGGATTTCGAAACGGTCATCTGTGAAGCTGTAGACAATCACGGACATGCCCTCTTCACCAATCACTACTTTGTCATTGAGGTTCGGATCGACATAGATGTCGTTAATACGCGTATCAAAGTTTCGAACAAAGATATTCGACCATGCAGGTTCACCGTTCTCTGCCTGCACCAGGCTGTACAATGTCATGCCATTGTACTCACCCCCATCCATAATATTGAACATATCCGCGTAGTCCGGCCGACTAATCAATAGTCGTTGAATATCCTCATAGACCCTTCTTTTCTTGTCCTCCCATTCAACAGGCGCGACTTTGTGCATTAAATCTGCCATGACATCTGGGTCTACAGGGTCGGCTACGGGATAATTACCTTCCACCATCAGCGACTTCAGGTTACCAATCGTGAAATAGCGCTTTAGCTGGGCGGGGAATAAAACTGGCATTGCGATTGTTTTTCCTTTCTCGTCGCAAAACTCGACCAGATAGCCAGTTGTTGGCGTATTAAAAACCATAACAATCGTACCAAGCGTTCCTTTTACCAGCCCTTCATTCGGCAAATCCTCACCTAAAACCACAACGTCTAATTCGGCTCTTTTCATGTTTATTTCCCTATTTAACGTAAATAGTTGTCAGGCGAGGAACGAGCGCATCTGTTTCATACATCCAGCCTGTACGGATGACCGCCGTTTCACCATTGACGCCTAAAATTGGCATATCTACAGCCATTGTTTGACCGTAGTTGTTTGTCTGCAATATCTTTGCTGGGGCCGATAATACGCCCTTCTGAATTCGTGCTGCTAAGACATCCGCATTCGTTGGGTTGTACCCCAGGGCAGACTCAAACACCCGAGCCTTATGACCGCCTGTAGGATGTGTTGAATCTAAAGCGTACGTCGCGAGTTTTTTCGGATCGATAACGGCGTGTTCAGCATTCACTAACGTACCGTTCTCAGAGATGAAGCCCTTTACATACGGGCTTTCAAAGGCTGGTATTTTACTGAGACTCGATAACTCATCTAACTCACTTAAAGGATTCAATCTACCCATTGTTAATCCTGCCGTGAAAGAGGCTCCAGCAATGAGTAATCCTTTATTGTCCATAATCTGGTCGTAACCTGCAGGCGCATCACCACCTAGTTGCAAAGCTGTTTCATGGAATCCGTCAATGTTGCCATTATATACACCGCCAGCGGCTAGCAGTCGGCCAATGGTCTTGCTGTTTAGTGTCTTTGGCGCTGGTGCGATTCTTGAGCCAGTATAATTGTGTTGTATACGCTGAGTGGGAGCTGGCCTCCTTCCTTGGCGATCGGCAATCGTGTGCCTGTAGGCGTTCATAATTTCGTCCTTAAACCACGCATGGTATGACGAAGCGGTAGGGGTAAAAATTAAATCGCCATTGTCGTCGATGTAAAATGGATTTCTGTCACTGCTCCAACACCTGGAGATATCCACACCAACAAGCCAGCCAATTTGTAGCCTGTGCTCTACCTCATCATAGATAGGATCTGC
Organism: Klebsiella sp. SWET4; assembly: GCF_024296565.1. Classification (NCBI taxonomy): domain Bacteria; kingdom Pseudomonadati; phylum Pseudomonadota; class Gammaproteobacteria; order Enterobacterales; family Enterobacteriaceae; genus Klebsiella; species Klebsiella sp. SWET4. The sequence goes on from NZ_JANCOB010000001.1 coordinate 1,211,319, forward strand.
ATAGCTACGTTGCCTTCGTTCATATGGCCTTTTATGTGGAGATGAGTTGTATATTTCCTTCGGTAGGCCAAAAGCGAGGCTGTGACCATTCGCCTCACAGGAGAGGTCGTAATGTATACACGCTTCTCTTAGCGAACCAGCTGGCGTCAAAATATATTGAAAGTTTTCAGGATTTAATTGGCATATTAAATCATGTGACTGGTAAAGTCGAAACATATGAATTCCCTATCCTTCATTTTATAATAATCATTCGCCGTTATTGTTTTAAACAGTTCCCTTCTCTATCGCAATAAAATATTCCTACCTCTCCCAAACGACAGTTTCATTAGCTAAAAATTATTTTAGTTGCGCTGGCTATAAAATATTTATTCTAATACGAGTATTCCGCTTATTGCTAAGTCCCACATGCGTAGGGAAGACTCCAGTACGCCAATGCTGGTAGCCCCCTCACAAGAAACACCCCACGTACATGGTGAAGACAGAACAAATGTCAGCGCGTGCTCAAAAGCGGGGGAAACAGCCCCATGTGCGTGGGGAAGACTTTTTGTGTCTACCACCGCGCAAACCAGCTATGGAAACACCCCCACGTGTGTGGGGAAGACACCTGCTGGCGCATACGCCGGACGGGAGCGGCGGAAACACCCCCACGTGCGTGGGGAAGACTATCGCGGCTGCGCGGGAATCTGGTATTTCACGGAAACACCCCCACGTGCGTGGGGAAGACGGCTTCGGCGGATTCGTCACCGACACGTTAATAGAAACACCCCCACGTGCGTGGGGAAGACTGCAGGCCGTCCTCACCCTCTTTCTGCGTGATAGAACCACCCCCACGTGCGTGGGGAAGACGACTTTTTCGCAGCAGGGTCTTGCAAAAGTCAAGAAACACCCCCACGTGCGTGGGGAAGACCTCATCCGGCATCCGCTCGCTTACCGGAATCCAGAAACACCCCCACGTGCGTGGGGAAGACCAGCCATTCTGAGGGCGAGAGGCCATCCTGCAAGAAACACCCCCACGTGCGTGGGGAAGACACTGCGAGTCGGTTTTTGATGTAGTGCCTGCCGGAAACACCCCCACGTGCGTGGGGAAGACTCCTCCCTGAGGCGCCTGGCGTACCCTGTTTCGGAAACACCCCCACGTGCGTGGGGAAGACAATTGGCGGCTCAGTCGGACCGCCGCGTAAACGGAAACACCCCCACGTGCGTGGGGAAGACCGGTGATGATGTCCCGGCTGTCCTGGGTAGGTGGAAACACCCCCACGTGCGTGGGGAAGACCCGCCGTGGACGGCTCCTGGTTATCAACCAGCAGAAACACCCCCACGTGCGTGGGGAAGACATAGTGGCTATGTCATGGCCTGGGTTGATCCCGGAAACACCCCCACGTGCGTGGGGAAGACAGGTAAGGACCCGAGATGTTTAAGGTACACAAAGAAACACCCCCACGTGCGTGGGGAAGACGGAGAATGTCGGCCACGCCATCGCGCGCCGGGAGAAACACCCCCACGTGCGTGGGGAAGACGCACCGGATGCAGCAAAACCGACGTTAACTCTGGAAACACCCCCACGTGCGTGGGGAAGACCGGCGCTGTAAAAGGCGGGAGCCAAAAGTTTCAGAAACACCCCCACGTGCGTGGGGAAGACGCAGCCGCCGCAGGGCGGTTTTTTTACAGGTAAGAAACACCCCCACGTGCGTGGGGAAGACGCCATTTATATCCCCCTTTGCCTTTGGCGGGAGGAAACACCCCCACGTGCGTGGGGAAGACAGAGCGTCGCAGGTCAGGTGGTGAATTTCGTCAGAAACACCCCCACGTGCGTGGGGAAGACACCAACATATTGTGAAAGAGCGAGAGTTTAACCACAATATCCACGTATTACGACAGTTTTAGGGTTTCAATAATCAGCTGTAACCCACTGAGCTCAATAATCGGCTTTCTGACCTCCCCCTTGTAGCGAATTTCATAGCCAGGCGGTTGAGGAATACTGCGAAAAAGCATCAGGCCCGATTCCACAGGCGTGTACTGCATCAGATAATCAACAACGGTTTGTGCGACCGAATCTTTGACGCCTGAGACGAACACATTTGGCCGGGGTTCGACAAACCACAGCTTCATTCGTCCACGGACCGCTGGCGGCAGATCATTTGCCAGTACGACGAGCACCTTTTCCTCCCATCAGCTCATTAATATCGGCCGCAATCAGGTTGAGCAAATCCAGGGCTATCACTCGCTTTCTGAATGCCTCAGAGACTTTGTGTTTATCGTAGCGGCCCACCATTTCCCTCGAGAGTGAAAATGCCAAATCAATACAGACCCTCTCTTTGTAAAGATCGGCCAAATCATAGACAAACGGTAAAGGGCTACCTGAATGGATAAAGCCGATATGCGGCGAATAGCCCATCGCATGCACAACCGAGCATAAAATGCCATACAGGGCGGCGTTGGTGGATGTCAGTACCTGGTTTGTCAGGTCACTCAGTTCAAACTTGCCTGGTGTAAACTGACGCCCTTTCCAGCCAACGCCATACTCCTGCGCTTTTTGCTGATACAATGCGCGAACCCGACTCCCCTCCATGCCCATCATGCTGTTTAAACTTTTACCCTCCAGATCGGCATCCGGAAAGCGTTTAGCAAACATCCCTCGGGCAACCTTGAGGGCAGACGATGCATCGCAGGCCAGCGCCATCTGAGCTTTAAGATTGCGGGTATCTGCAGTAGGCAAAAAACCGGCGGCATAAAACAGCAGACTATCCTCGCCCACCCAGCACACCGCGCAGTTAGCCGCGGTTGCGGTTTTGATCGCCTCATGAGTCACAGTTGTCCCGGGGCCAAGCAGCAGCGTGTTGATGGTCGCCACCGGGAGAGGCACCACGTTGCCATCCGCATCAACCCATTTAACACTGCTGTCATCGATCTCCAGCCGCCCGCGCTCAAGGTAGAGAAAAGGATATTTATCTTTTACCTGAGGCAGGAGTTCGCGGGTAACTTTGACAAACAGCCTCTCCCCCTGGGCCATTAGCCTAACTCCAGCACAGTCACCTGGCGATCCCGGTAACGCTTATGTCGACCGAACTGCAGCGGGACATCATTTAGCGTGATGACATCGCCATCCCCTTCCCCTTCAATGACCGTATAGCTCAATGCTCGCTGCTTGCTATCGGCTAACTTCTGTGCCTGCTGCCAGGCCGATTCTGCGCTGTCAAAGATACCCTGGTAGATAAGCTCAGTAGGTACACAGCTCTTGCGCCCCAGATACAAATCCCATACCGGATTTTGCAAAGCCTCCGGCAATAACTCAGCCTGCTTACTGCCAAGCGTCATCACCACGGCGAAAACGGCATCCTGGAGGTAGTAGCGGTAGGTCATTTTAGTTCCCCCCCCTACGGCTTTCTTTCCATCGGATGTTTTAGGGATCAGCAGGCTTTGCCACGGATCGCTGTCATCGTAACCGCTGCCCACCATCTGGAAGTCGCACAATGTCGGCTCACGTAGGTGCGGCTGGCCCTGATTGTCGGTTCGGGCGTAGGCGCGAACCTCCATCGGCAGGTTATTCATCTCCGCCAGCCACTCGACCTCTGGCCCCGCGGCGCCTCGAGCACAGCAAATCAGCCCCAGAATCCCCGAGCGGGTCGGGAAATTCAGCGTATCGCGTACACCGAACTTTGAATCGAACCCCCAGGACTGCAGTGGCCCTTCAAGCCACAGCAGCATATAGTGCGTAGTTTGGCTCATCTTCACCGTCCATTACAGATGCGACTGCAAGTCAGCGATCAGGCGGTCAATGCTGTAGTCAAGATCCTCGCCCCACTCGTAATCGCCTTGTTTGCCGAACAAGGAGCCAGAGAGTTTTTCTTTTGTATGCAACCAGTCTTTGAGCGCCGATTTACTGGGGGATAAGAAGCCTTCCCCCTGACTCTTAACGGGCTGCTCGAATGAAGCCTGCAGACCCTGACCTTTACGCAGTAACACGCGAGCATATTCCCACGGGCAGGCTCCGGACTGCGTTGTCTGTCGGGCTGAGGGGACGGCGACATAGAGTGCCTTAACAAAAGCAGCGACGGCGGTTTTTATATCGGCGTCCTCACCCAACGTCTGCGCCAGTTGCCCGAGATCCAGGCTGACATAGCGATAGTAGGTCGCCGAATTAAACTCCAGGCTGCCCATATGTGCCGAACCGCTTTCATCCTCCGTTTTACAGTCATCCACGGCGGTAAAAAACTCGACCTCATTACTCACTTTATGGGTGGAAATGGCATGCGCGAACGATGCCGCCGCCTCAACGTTCATATCCGCCGCTTTGGCCACCATACGGCCGAAAAGCGCAATATCCAGGGCATCCAGGGTATTGTTAACCACCTTTTTGGCGACTTTGACCAGTTCTTTGTCTTTCAGGCTCTCGGCGTCAAAATCTTTTTCCTGCGCATAAGCGGCAAATGCGGCAGCCTCAGCCTCGCTGAGAAACAACAGGGTATCGTCGGAGAAAAAAGCGGCCATCGCCTCACCGCAGTGAGTGGCCTGTTCTTCGCTCGCCCCTACTGTGCGACAGGCATTGGCCAGCAATGAAGCAATTTTTTTACTACGCACCCCGAGACGAATACCAAAATCTGGCAGCGCCAGACGAACCTGGCGCTTCCAGCACTGCGATGACACTCTGGCGCGCGACACACCACCGACGATAGCGGACTTGGGAGCCCCCACGTCATCGCGGTTAAGGCAGGTCACCGGGAAAGACTGCAAAATATGAAACTCAATACGGGTGTTTCTGAACGGGGTAGTCATAAGATTATCCTTAATAAATTGTTTAACCATCAGGAAAAAAGCGCATCAACAACGGGCACAATCTGCAGCAGGCCGCAGCCAAAGGCTCGCCCTTTGCCAATGCCATGATGAAAACTATGCTGGAACTTCTGTCGGTCGGTGACGGTGAGCAGCCCCTGCACCGTCGCCTTGCCAAGCGTTACCTGGCGGCCGGCTTTATCTTTAAATTGCAGCACTTCCACCGCGTCAACCTGCAGGCTCCGCGCATCCACTTCAAAGCCCCAGCGGCTGGCGGCGCGCTGAATGAACCACTGCGCAATATCAGCCCGACCTTTCACCGCGACGCGTTTACCCGTTTGCTTATCTTTCCGTACCGGATTCACCTGTACCTGAAAGCGATAACGCGAGTGGGAGAGAAAGGCAGCCGGAATCGATTTACTGATAACCTCACCATACAGCCCATCGACCTTTACAGCCGGAGGCCTGTCAGAGACGATCAATACTTTGCGGCCATGAAAATCCCCGCCCTGGTCGGCATAGGCAATCCCGCTCGACATATGACTGCACTTCTCCTGGTCTGTGCGCGCATCAGCAAACAGGCTGTACACCACCCGGTGCAGGGAGTAGGCATCGCTGATTTTCAGGGCTTTCACCGCGGCGCGATCAAGATGTAAAGCACTCGCAAAGAGTTCAGTCATGTGGATTCCTCACCTCATTCCCGGCTGTCTCATCGGCACGACGATAGAATTCTTGCGCCCAGCGGGCGCGGATCCGTTCGCGACTGCTGCCAGAGAACCACTGCAGTTCATTGAGTAGCCCGGCGAAATCCGGTGTCACACTACGGCTGGCCATTAATGCCAACAGCGGGCGCAAAATACGGCACGCTTCGCTCGTCGATGTACAGGCCAACAACCGCCGCAGGCGAGCTTTCGCCTGTTCAGACTGATTGCCATCAGGATAACAACCCGCAATGGCGGCCCCCAGAGTGGTTGTACCATTGCTGGCCGGTTTCGCCTTGGCCAGCGCGGCGCCAATGACGCAGTACGGCAGGCGTTGCCACTCTTTTTCCAGGTCAATGCCAAACCCCGCCAGGATTTCCCAGCTCTGATACTCGGTCGCCGGGTTATCCGCTCGTTTAAGGCGGGCGGCAAAGCCATTGTCTTTCGCGATACGCTCAATCACGTAAGCGACAAATCGTTTGGCTGGCGATTCGTTAGCCGCGCTTTCGGCGGTAACGTCTGCAGGAAACTGATCCATGAAGATCCTCCTTAATCGAGGGTGAGGTATTTGGAGAAATTAGGCCGGGCCTGCGCCCAGGCGTCTAATTGACGTGCACTGTCGGCGGGACAAAGCTGATCAAAAACCTGCCCGGCGTACCTGGCAAAAATTTTTCGTAGTTGATGACGCGCGGAATGGTCTTCCCCGAAATTCAAGCAAACATTAATTAAGGTCTGAGCCTGACGTTCACAAAGTTGCCAGAATAGCGCCGTCGCTTTTTCGGCCTGCTTTGCCACAAAGGGTTGAGCCTTTCCTGTCGCTGATTTATCAATATCTGATAGCTGACGGAAATAACGCACAACGGCGCCCCAAAGCTGTTTTTGCACAGCCTCAAGCTGCGTCATTTCATATTTTAAATATTCTAAAAATGAGTGATTGATTAAATCTGATGACAACCATATTTCTGACTGCACATAATCATCGGTGCCTGAAGCGTACTGTTCCCCCGCATTGCTACTCACCCGTAAGCCGCCCGACCATAGCGCAAACTGTTCCGTATTACGGGATATCCGCTGCAGAGGAAGACTAAGCTGGCGGGTTTCAAATCCCCGGGGGCTATCCTGCTCAATGAACTGCAATAGCGATGTCAGCTCGCGCCAGGGGCGTTTACCCGGATTAACCCATAACGCCTTCGGTTTCTTTCCTGAAAAATCGACGGACACCGAGGGATCGATTTTGCCTTCCAGATAGCCGGCATGGCTTATTCCATCGCTATAGTGAATGCCGTTCTCAGCTAACAGACAAAATTTACCCATCGGGATCAGGCGGCCCAGCAACGACGCTTTCAACGAGCGTGCAATGTCATCATCTTCCCCTGTCGGCATTCGCTCCCATGGGGCGGTCCCCAGCGTGGGATACATCACCAGCTGCGTAATATCCTCAGCGGTAAACAAATTGAGCCAAACGCTCTGTACGATGGAATCGCCCAGCCAGAACGAATGTAACAATCCCATATGCCCGACAGAAACCCCGGCCTTTCCACTGCCCGGCTTTCCCTTGTCGTTTTGTTTACCCCGATAGCCCGGCGTTAATACCACAGAGTTATCGGTTTTCTTGCCTCCGAGCCCAAAGCCCATTTGCATAACAATAGCTAGCGCTTTGTCTGCATCAGTTAATTGCTGCTGTTGCTGACTTTCGGTCAAAACGGTGGTATTGCCGGTACTCACCTCCGGTGATAATACGCCCAATGACTTACATTCCGCGGCCTGAATAGCGGGCATCTGTAAGAACGGCTTTTCGCCATACAGATAAAAACGGTCATGCCATTTAGCAAGGTACTGCAGGCAGCAATGGGCCATTCCCTGCCAGCCCATCTGCTGCCAGTCGCTATCATCTGTCGGCGTCGCTGCTGCCTGGGCGATGGCGAGTAGCAATTTAGTGAGCGCGATTTTTTCTACCGGATTCCCCCCTAAAGCGCGTAATTCCGGCTGTCCCCTCTTCAGCGCGCTCGGTATAGGTTTGATCGATCAGGGGGCGAATATCCCCAGGCAATGAGAGGGACGGGATCGCTTGCCAGACCTCCAGACTGCGGCATAACACATAGGGCGAATAGACCATCGCGCTCATGCCGAATGCAGAACCCGGGTTGGCTAAAGCACTCTCCAGCGAGGGGGACAATAGCCAGCATTCCGCCTTCGCGCTGGCATGGCGGGGGGTATCGGTATGCCGCCACAGCCGACCAAGACGTTGCAGCAACATATCGGTTGGCGCAAAACGGCTGACGAGGAAATCAGCATCTATATCGAGGGATTGTTCCAGAACCTGGGTCCCGACTAAAATGCGTCCGCACTGTTTACGTTGGGGCCAACCCGCCCGGCCGTAAAGCGCGACCCAGCGTTGCTCATGCCGGTTGCGTTGCTGGGGCGTAAATCGGGAATGTAAGAGTCCTGTTTCACATCCCGCCTCGACTGCCCGGCTGGCCAAGTCCAGATACGTTTGTTGCGCTTCGGCAACGGTGTTCTCAATCCATAACACCTGCTGCCCGAGCTCTGCGCGCCGCAGCGCCTCTTCCCGCGCGGACTCATCTTTACGACAAGAATGGAGGATGACGCTGGTATTCTCGGTGACGGGAACGCCAATCTCGACCAGACCGCGCTCCCGTTCCGCTGATGGCGCCGCGGTAATCAGCGGGTATGCCTCACTGGTTGTGCTTTGCTGCAGTAATGCGTCGCGACGCGTCTGACTCAGCGTGGCGCTAAGAATAATCACTGTACAGTCGATTTGACGGAGGAATTCGACTAACGCATTGAGAATCGTGCCAGTGTATAAATCGTAAGTATGAACTTCATCAAGGATCACAACCTTGCCTGCGAGCCCATACGCTCTGACAAAACCATGCTGAACATTCATCACCGCCATCAACGCCTGATCGATGGTACCGACGGCAAACGGCGCTAATAAGCCGCGTTTACGGTGGTTAAACCACGCACCACCAGGGCTTCCTTCCTCCCCCATCTCGGTATCCATCAACCAGGCGCCGGAATGCAAAAGTAAGGCATGTCGCGGGGTTTCAGTACTGACAATCTGTTGCAAAAACGCATTAAAGCGATCGTATATTTTGTTCGAGGTTAGCTGGGTGGGTAGCGCAAAATAAATGCCGGTTGCTTTTTCCTGGACCAACATTTGATAAGCCGCATAGAGCGCGGCTTCGGTTTTACCCATTCCCATTTGCGCTTCGAGAATATAGAGACCAGGCCCCACAACCTGGTCAATAAAGCGCGATTGCGCTTCGCGTGGTTTCTTCGATGGATCGTCAGGAAAAAAGACGTCCGCAAAGGATAGTCCCTGACGGATAACGGGTTTAATAAAGCCGGCGTTATTAAGGGCTGCTGTGATGACAGGTTGCCACGCTTGCTCAGGATTTTCAAAAAACTCACCGGATCCAATCCAGTCAGCTACCGAGGTCAACCCGGCGACCACGCGAGCCTGAGCGGCTGAATCAAATGTCGGCCAATCTGCGGAGAATTCCGCTTTCAGCTTATCCACGAGTTTTTTACGCTCATCAAACCAGAGCGGCCCGCCGAATACTTCAGCGTCGCCACGCCTGCCGTTGAGCCCTGGATTAAAACCATGATGCTGACCGAGGATCTCAGGAACATAGCGCGGAGCATGTAAACTTTCCGCTGTCGCCTGACTGACGCCTGCATGTCCTCCCCAGAGTGTTTCGAGTCCGGGGTTCACCGCCGATAACCCAGGAAGACGGTGATCATTAACGTCACATGCCGCAAAAATTTTGGCGGCAAAAGTTGGGCTGACCTTTCCGATATCGTGACCGGCAGCCGCCATTTCACTTCCCGCTGGAAAGAGTCGACTTCGCATCGACTCGGGATATAGCGCTATAAGCGCCCGAGCAATCTCCCCGACAATCTGACAATGGCTCAATACCGAGCGTCCCTGCACCACGCGACCATCACTCAACATCCGGGTTTTCGCTGGACAGTTTTCAAAACTTATCGCCGGTATGGCATGTTGATTTTGTAGCGAAACCCTGGTCAAGCGCCTCATGGAATTTTTCCTTAAAAAACATGTGCCCTTTATTAATACTAAAAACCGGGAAATTTATAAATAACTTTTTATAAAATCAAAAATATCCACAACACACTGAACTAAAGATAAAAGCCAAAAATAATAATATAAAAAGTTATAAATAATTAATATGAAGAACAATATCTCCAGACGAGTAAGAAACTCGAACGATTTAGATGTCCCTAAAGAAAGTATAGAACAAACATAGTTCACGAATATTTATAAGTAAAATCATATAAAAAATATATGAGACTGTGCTGGCCAAACGAAATTTCAAAGACATTGATGTACATTAAGGATAACTATGTCATGGCATTAATGCCTCTACGTCAGGAATCCCCTTCCATCTGAGAAATGCGCACAGACGTGACTTGTCGTCACTTGAAAGGCGAAAACACCTCCACGTATGTGCGGAAGACAGGATAGAGCCAAATCCGCTCACACATGATGAAGAAACACCCCCACACATGTGGGGAAGACCGAAAAATCACTCCGGGTCAGCGCCAGCGCCTCAGAAACACCCCCACGCATGTGGGGAATACGAAATCCAGCTGACAGCGCCAGATGGCCGTTCGGAAACCCCCCCACGCATGTGGGGAAGACTAAATACCACTGCCGTAAAACAAACTACGACTAGAAACACCCCCACGCATGTGGGGAAGACCTCGCGATCATCTTTGATGATCCCGTCTGCCCAGAAACACCCCCACGCATGTGGGGAAGACCTTTGCGAACAGCATTCCGGTTATTTCATCGAAGAACCCCCCCCACGCATGTGGGGAAGACTCCGGATGGTTAGTGGTATGCATTGCCACGGCGGAAACACCCCCACGCATGTGGGGAAGACTAATGCTTGCGAAGGATGGGGGGCATACAGCGGAAACACCCCCACGCATGTGGGGAAGACACCAGCATATTGTGTTCAGCGGCGTATTAAAACGCCAGATTTACGATAATTGCACTCCGCAGGGTTTCCGCATCAGCATCAACATTCATCAAACGAAAAAGTATGTCCCCATATCACCACCGTCGACTTGCTGCTGACCTGGGCCGGCCTACCCTACTGGCCTGCCCGATCCATAGCCAGGCGCCAAACGCTTTTGTCATCCCCAGAATATAGCGCGACGTCTTGACGTTTGCCTTCCGTGGCTTCGCGTAGTTACCGCTGCGGAAAAATCCACACATCCTCCGCCGGGAGCGTCAGATGGCAGTGTTCGGCATCGCGCAGCGCCGTTCCGTAGGCGCGCAGCGGAAAGTCGTCGCCTTCGGTACGGAACAGGAACTCCCAGCGGTCGCCGAGGTACATGCTGGTCAGCAGCGGGAGCTGGAGGCTATTATCCTGCGCTGCGCCGTCGAGACGCAGGCGCTCGACGCGGATCACCGCCGTCGCCGGCTGGCCAACGCTGACCCCCTCGCCCGCTCGACCCCACAGCGTCCAGCTGGCGCCTTCAACCCTCGCACGACCGTTTTCCAGCGCCGTCACCTTACCGTGCAGACGGTTATTGCTGCCCATAAACTCGGCGGCGAACAGCGTCGCCGGGCTGCCGTACATCTCCTGCGGCGTCCCCTGCTGCTCAATGATGCCATTGTTCAGCAGCAGAATACGATCGGAGATGGCCATTGCTTCATTCTGATCGTGGGTGACCATCAGCGCCGACAGGCCCAGCTTGATGATCAGCTCGCGCAGAAACACCCGCGCCTCTTCGCGCAGTTTGGCGTCAAGGTTGGAGAGCGGTTCATCCAGCAGGATCACCGGCGGGTTGTAGACCAGCGCCCGGCCGATGGCCACCCGCTGCTGCTGGCCACCGGAGAGCTGGTGCGGATGGCGGTTGCCGAGGTGCCCCAGCCCCAGTTGATCCAGTACGCGCTGCACCCGCTCTTTTATCTCCCCCGCAGCCACTTTACGCAGCTTCAGCGGATAGGCCACGTTGTCGAACACCGTTTTGTGCGGCCACAGGGCATAGGACTGAAAGACCAGGCCCAGGTTACGCTCTTCGGCCGGGATCTCGCTGCGCGACGTGCCGTCGTACACCGTGCGGTTGCCGATGGCGATCCGTCCGCTCGTCGGTTTTTCCAGCCCGGCCACCGCCCGCAGTAGCGTGGTTTTGCCGCTTCCCGAAGGCCCCAGCAGCGACACCACCTCTCCCCGGCCAAGCGTCATGGAAACCCCCTTCAGCACCGGGTTGTCGCCATAGGTGAGATGCAGATTTTCTACCGATAACTCAATCATGTAATTTCACTCCAAAGCGCAGGGCGATACCAAGGCCAATCACCACCAGCAGAATATTGATAAAGGAGAGCGCCGCGACGATATCGATGGCCCCCGCCGCCCACAGCGACACCAGCATCGAGCCGATGGTTTCGGTACCCGGCGACAGCAGATAGACGCCGGTGGAATACTCACGCTCAAAGATAAGGAACATCAGCAGCCAGGAGCCAATCAGCCCATAGCGCGACAGCGGGACAGTCACGTGGCGGGTGATCTGCCCCCGGGAAGCGCCGGTGCTGCGCGCCGCCTCCTCCAGCTCCGGGCCCACCTGCAGCAGCGTCGAAGAGATGAGCCGCAGGCCGTAAGCCATCCATACCACGGTGTAGGCCAGCCAGACGCTGAAGATGGTGTTGCGCAGCGCGCGCAACTGCACGATAAGGTGCTCCCGCAGCCAGTCGGCCACCGGCAGCGCCGAGAGCCAGCCGTGCTTCAGCGACTGATCGAGCCACATCGGCACAAACAGGAACACCCACAGAAAGGCCAGACCGGCCAGCAGCCCCGGGACCGCGCGCGGGACCAGCACGCTGTAGTCAAGAAAGCGGGTGACGTTGTCCGCTTTGCGGTGCATGGCGATACCGACAAACAGATAGCAGATCACCGCCAGCGCGCCGCCGACGATGCCGATAGCCATCGAGTTGACGATCGCCCGCAGCAGGTTGGGCTGCTGCCAGATATTGTGGAACGTCGTCAGCGACAGCTCATCCCACAGCGACACCCCGACGCCCCAGTTGGAGATAAAAGCGCGCAGCGCCACGCCGAGCAGCGGCACGCCGATGGTCACCGTCAGCCAGGCCACCACTACCGCCCCGGCCACCCAGCGCCATTTGCCCAGCGGCAGCGCCCGCGCCTGCGACGCCTTGCCCTTCATGGTGACAAAACGGTTGGCGGTGCGCATCAGCCGCCGCTGGAGCATCACCAGCGGGATGGTGATGCAGATCAGCACCACCGCCACCGCCGCCATCAGATGGTAGGAGGGGGTGCCGAGCTTATTGGTCAGCTTGTAGAGATAGGTCGCCAGCACCATGTTGCCCTCGGGGTCGCCCAGCACCAGCATCAGACCGAAAACCTCCAGACCGAGGAAGAAGAGCAGCACGCAGGCGTAAAGGATGGATGGCCGCACCATCGGCAGACTCACCGAGGTCATCACCTGCAGCGGGGTAGCGCCGACGGTGCGCGCCGCCTCTTCCACGTCGGAACCGACGCTGCGCAGCGCCGAAGAGATATAGAGATAGGCGTGCGGAACGTGGGTTAAGCCGGCGATGACCACAATGCTGAACATCGAGTAGATATTCCACGGCACAAAGCCGATCAGCTGCTGCGCCCACTGGGAAAAGAAGCCTACCGGCCCGGCGGCCACCACGTAGCCAAAGCCCAGCACCATCGGCGAGACGAAGATCGGCACCAGGATCAGCGGCTCAATGATCCGCCGGCCGGGTAAATCGGTGCGCACCATCAGAAACGCCAAAATACCGCCCAGCGGAATGGCAATAATCACCAGGCCAAAGGCCAGAATAAAACCTGACCTTAATGCCAGATAAAAATCCGGGTCGGTAAAAATAAAGGCGAACGCTTCCAGACTCCACGATTTGGAGCGGGAAAAGAATGGCGCGGAGAGAAAACTCTGCACCACAATAAATAACAGTGGGACATAAATCACCAGCGCCGTGATGCACACCACCACGCCGCGCGGCAGCCCCTGCCACTTTCTGCGTAATACATTCATGGTTCATCCCTTTGGTCAGGAGAAAAAACCCGCCGGGTGTGAATAAGGGGCATCGGCGATGCCCCGAAGGAGGATTATTTCGCGGCGGCGCTGCGCCATTGTTTAATAAACTGCAGACGTTTTTGCGGCTGTAAATAATCCAGCAGCGTTTCGTTGACCGGGATCGGTTTTAACGCTTTGCCCAACAGCGCGGTCATACCATCGATATCATTTTTACCTTCAATATCGCGACGAATAGAGGGAATATCCGCCTGGCTGGCGAGGATCTGCTGGCCTTTTTCCGACAAGACATAGTCGAGCCACAATTTTGCCGCATTGGGATGTTCGCTCTCCTGGCTAATAAACGAAACGCGGGAGAGCACCAGCACGTAATCTTTCGGATAGGCAATGCCTAAAGAGGGATCGTTTTTCGCCCGCGCTTCGGCATAGGAGCCAAGGATGTTATAGCCGATCAGGTTTTCGCCAGAGGAGACGCGCTCCATCATCGTGCCGGTGGAAGACTGCACCGTCAGGCCGCCTTTGGCGATATTCGCCAGGTCGGTAAAATAGTTCGCGTCGGCCTGGCTGTCCTGCACCGCCAGCATAAAGCCGAGGCCCGATTTTTCGATGTCGTAGGTGGTGACTTTGCCTTTAAATTTATCGGCCTGGCTGGCGATCAGTTTTGCCAGCGCGGTATGCGAATCCGGAACCTCATTCTGCGGGATCAGCCGTTTGTTATAGATAAACACCACCGGCTCGTAGGTGGTGCCATAGGCTTTCTGCTGCCAGACCGCCCAGTCGGGTAATTGCTTCACCTCCGGCGAGGCATATTGTTCCGCGTATTCGGTAGCTAATTTCAGCGCGGTATCCATCGACGAGCTCCACACCACGTCCCCGCTGCCGCCCCCGGCGGCCTGCTCGCTGATATAGCGGTTATACAGCTCGGTGCTGTTCATGTCGTTATATTCGACTTTAACGCCCGGATATTGCGCTTCAAATCCTTTAATTAACGGCCCGGCCGCTTTGGTATCGGTGGTGGAATAAATAACCACCTTGCCCTCTTTTACGGCGGCATCCACCGTTTTTTGATAATCCGCCGGATAGCCCGCAGGCACCTCCGCCCAGGCGGCACAGGCGAAAACGGCCGTCAGTGAAACCACTAAACCACTTATTTTCTTATACATGATACCAACCTTTAATCATCAATTAATAAACACAAATTTAACATATAGTGGTATCAGCTCCCCTTGCAACGCCGGGGATGGCTTTTTTCTGGCTTTTGTGACACTGGCAGAATTTAAAAATGTGGTGTTTATGGCGTTAATTAAAACGCGATCCCGGCCCCGTTTTTTATCGCCTGTCGCCTGACTCAGACGCAGTGACGTTCCGCCGGAAGCCCCCGCCCTTGACCTTCTGCGCCGGGCGGCGCAGCATAAAACGGCAAACATAACAAAATAACAACAGACTACAGGAGAGAATCAGTGCCTACAGGACACCGCTTTCTGGCGACGGATCTGCATCAGTTTGTCGTCTCACTGTTTACCCATCTCGGCAGTACCCCAGGGGAAGCCACCCTCGTCGCAGACCATCTGATCGCCGCCAATCTTGCCGGGCATGACTCCCACGGCGTCGGGATGATCCCAAGCTACGTGAAATCCCACGCCGGTGGTTTTCTGCAGCTCAACCGCCACGCCACGGTGACCAAAGACGCCGGCGCCGTGGTCACCCTCGACGGCAACGCCGGCTTCGGCCAGGTGGTCGCCCACGAAGCGATGCAGTTAGGCATTGAAAAGGCGAAGCAGCATGGTATGGCGGCAATCGCCCTGCGCAATGCGCATCACGTCGGGCGCATCGGCTACTGGGCCGAGCAGTGCGCCGCCGCCGGGCTGATCTCCATCCACTTCGTCAGCGTGATTGGCGACCCGATGGTCGCCCCGTTCCGCGGGAAGGACAGCCGCTTCGGCACTAACCCGCTGTGCGTGGTGTTCCCCCGCGCGGGCCATCCGCCGCTGCTGCTGGACTACGCCACCAGCGCCATCGCCTTTGGTAAAACCCGCGTCGCCTGGCATAAAGGCGAAGCCGTGGCCCCCGGCTGCCTGATCGACGCCAAAGGGCTCCCCACCACCGACCCGGCGGTGATGCAGACTTCGCCGCTGGGCGCCCTGCTCACCTTCGCCCAGCACAAAGGCTATGCCCTGGCGACGCTGTGCGAAGTGCTCGGCGGCGCGCTCTCCGGGGGGCAAACCACCCATCAGGAGAGCCTGCAGACCAGCGTCGACGCCATCTTTAACTGCATGACCACGGTGATCCTGCGCCCGGACGCGTTCGATGCCCCGGACAGCCAGGCGCAGACGGAGGCCTTTATCGCATGGTGCAAGCAGTCGCCGCACGATGCCGATGCCCCGGTGCTGGCGCCCGGCGAATGGGAGGCCGCCAACCGCGAAGCGCGGCTGGCGCAGGGGATCCCGCTGGATGCCGGCAGCTGGCAGGCTATCTGCGCCGCCGCGCGCGACGTCGGCCTGAGCGAATCGCACTTCGACCGGTGCCGCCCTCTCGCCTAGCCACGTTTACCCCCGCAGAGCGTCTGACGTCGGCGCTCTGCGTCATCGTCATTAGTGACGAGGTCACGTTCCCGTCATCGCACCATTTTAATTTTCACATGTAAATCAACAAATTAAATTCTGGCACAAGACCTGCATAGCGCAGCAGGCCTGCGTCTGCATCACGACCAGGCGTTACCGCGATCGTTGCCCGTCGGGCCCGGCGCGACAGCGATCCTCTGTTCACTGTTAACAGGTCTGTTACTGATGAAAAAAATCACGAGCGTGTGCCCCTACTGCGGGGCGGGTTGCAAACTTAAACTGGTTGTCGACAACAATAAAATCATTCGCGCGGAAGCCGCCGACGGCGTCACCAACCAGAACCAGCTGTGTCTGAAAGGCTACTACGGCTGGGATTTTCTTAACGATACGCAGCTCCTGACGCCCCGTCTCAAACAACCGATGATCCGCTACCAGAAAGGCGGCGCCTTCACGCCGGTCAGCTGGCAGGAGGCGATTCGCTATACCGCCAGCAAGCTCAGGGAGATCAAAGAGAAGCATGGCCCGCGCGCCATCATGACCACCGGCTCCTCGCGCGGCACCGGCAACGAAACCAACTATGTGATGCAAAAGTTCGCCCGCGCGGTGCTCAACACCAATAACGTCGACTGCTGCGCCCGCGTCTGCCACGGCCCCTCTGTCGCCGGGCTGCAGCAGGCGCTGGGCAACGGGGCGATGAGCAACTCGATCAGCGACATCGAAAACTCGAAATGCCTGCTGGTCTTTGGCTACAACTGCGCCGACTCCCATCCAATCGTCGCCCGCCGGGTGATCAAAGCCCGGGAAAACGGCGCCAAAATCATCGTCTGCGATCCGCGGCGCATTGAAACCGCGCGCATTGCCGACCGTCATCTGCAGCTCAACAACGGCAGCAACATGGCGCTGGTGAATGCCTTCGGCTATGTACTGCTGGAGGAGGAGCTGTACAACAAAGCCTATGTCGAACGCTATACCGAAGGGCTGGATGCTTACCGCGAAGCGGTGAAGGATTATGCCCCGGAAGCGGTGGAAGCGATTGTCGGGGTCAGCGCGCAGGCGATCCGTGAGGCGATGCGCATCTTCGCCGCCGCCCCTTCCGCCACCATTATGTGGGGCATGGGCGTCACCCAGTTTGGCCAGGCGGTGGACGTGGTGCGCGGTCTGGCAAGCCTGGCGCTGCTCACCGGCAACCTGGGGCGGGCGAACGTCGGCGTGGGGCCGGTCCGCGGGCAAAACAACGTGCAGGGCGCCTGCGATATGGGCGTGCTGCCGAATCTGTTCCCGGGTTATCAGGAGGTCACCGACCCCGCCGTGCGGGCCAAATTCGCCGCCGCCTGGGGTGTCGACCCGGCGCTGATGGATGACCAGGTCGGCACCCGCATCACCGAGGTGCCGCATAAAGCGCTGACTGGCGAGATCAAAGCCTACTACATCATGGGTGAAGATCCGCTGCAGACTGAAGCCGACCTCGGCCTGGTGCGCAAAGGCATCGAGGCGCTGGACTTTGTGGTGGTGCAGGACATCTTCATGACCAAAACGGCGGAAATTGCCGATGTCCTGCTGCCGGCCACCTCCTGGGGCGAGCACGGCGGCGTATTCACCTGCGCCGACCGTGGGTTCCAGCGGTTTGAACAGGCGATCCCTCCGGCGGGGAATGTGAAGCGCGACTGGGAGATCATTAGCCTGCTGGCCAGCGAAATGGGTTATCCGATGCACTATGAGAACAACCAGCAGATCTGGGACGAGATGCGCGAACTCTGCCCGCTGTTCTACGGCGTGACCTGGGAGAAAATGGGCGATATGGGCCATGTCCAGTGGCCGTGCCCGACCCTCGACCACCCCGGCACGCCGTGGCTGTATAAAGACAACCGCTTCGATACCCCATCGGGTAAAGGGCAACTGTTCGCCACCGCCTGGCGCGCGCCAGCGGAGCGCCCGGATGACGAGTGGCCGCTGGTGCTCTGCACCGTGCGGGAAGTCGGGCATTACTCCTGCCGCTCAATGACCGGCAACTGTGCCGCGCTGCAGTCGCTGGCCGACGAGCCGGGACGGGTGCAGATGAATCCGGTGGATGCGCAACGACTGGGGATCGCTGACAAACAGCTGGTGTGGGTCAGCTCCCGACGCGGGAAGGTGATCACCCGCGCCGACCTTAGCGATCGCATCAATCCGGGGGCGGTCTATATGACCTATCAGTGGTGGGTGGGCGCCTGCAATGAGCTGACCCAGGATAACCTCGATCCGATCTCCAAAACACCGGAAACCAAATACTGTGCGGTGAAAGTGGAAGCGATAGCCGACCAGCAATGGGCGGAGCGCTACGCCTGGACGGCCTACAGCGACATGAAGGCGCGACTGAAAGCCGCCGCCGACGTCTGACCTCAGGGAGCGCGCCGCGCTCCCTCTGCCGCTGCCGGTGGGTTACGCCGCCGGCAGCTGTTTCTCCACCAGCGCCACCCACATGGCCACCCCGGGACTAATCAGCGCATCATTAAAGTCATAGCTGGCGTTATGCAGCGGCTTCGACGGGGTTTCGCCGTCGGTGCCGATCCAGAAATAGGCTCCCGGACAGGCCTCCAGCATGCAGGCAAAATCTTCGGAGGCCATCGACGGCGCCTGGTTCCAGCGCACCGCTTCCGCGCCGAGGGTGGCGACGGCCACCTCGCGCACCTGCTGCGCCTGCAGCGCATGGTTTTTGGTCACCGGATAGCCCGGGAACCAGCTAATCTCACCCTGCACATCGGACACCTGCGGCTGGGTCGCCACATAGCTTTCGATTAGCTCGCGCACGCGGGCGCGAACGCGATTGCTCAGACAGCGGAAGGTACCGCGCAGCACCACGGTGTCCGGCAGGACGTTGATCGCCTCGCCGCCGTTTATCTGGGTGATACTGACCACCGCGGAATCCTGCGGCGACAGGCGGCGGGAAGGAATGGTCTGCAGCGCCATAATCAGCTGCGCCGCCGCGACGATCGGATCGGCCCCGCTCTCCGGCATCGCCGCATGACAGCTCTTTCCGCGCAGGGTGATCTCGAAGGCGTCCAGCGAGGCCATCATCGCGCCATCGCTGAGCGCCACTTCGCCAAGGGGGATCCCCGGCCAGTTATGCAGCGCGTAGATGGCGTCCATCGGGAAGCGCTCGAACAACCCCTCTTCCACCATTTTGCGCGCGCCGCCGAGGTTCTCTTCCGCCGGCTGGAAGACAAAGTGGACGGTGCCGCTGAACTGGCGGGTCTGCGCCAGATGGGCGGCCGCCGCCAGCAGCATCGCGGTGTGTCCATCGTGGCCGCAGGCGTGCATCACCCCGGGACGGCGCGAGCGATAGCTGACGCTCCCCAGCTCGGTGATCGGCAGGGCGTCCATATCGGCGCGCAGGCCGATGACCGGCCCGGGACCGTTTTCCAGCGTCGCCACGACGCCGGTGCCGGCCAGCCCGCGGTGTACCTGCAGCCCAAACGAGGCCAGCAGCTCCGCAACGCGGCGCGAGGTCTCCTGCTCCTGATATCCGAGCTCAGGCGCGGCGTGAAATTCACGTCGCCAGCCAACGGCTTCGGCGATCAGTGACGGCGATACGGCCATGTATTACTCCTTTCCTGCATAGCGTAATGCTGAATAATCGGTCATGCGTCGCGTTTTTTCCCCGTCGCTCACCGACGTCGGGTCGCTGCCGCTCCCTCCGTTATATCCTGTCGTTAACACGCTGACAACGTCACGAAATGCGGCGGCGGCGCGGCGTACAGCCCTGTCGCCGCCCGGCGGTCCTTTTTTGGTAGTGATTTCAACGGTGACAACGGCCAGGCGATTAATTATTATGCAACTCAGGACGGCAATTTGCCGAAGGATCCACTACTGACCTCTCCTTCATCGGAAATAAAATGTTTAACCCAGACCAGAATCGTCTTGCCCCCACGCTGGCGATGATCATGGCCGCGTCGCTCGTGGGATTTATCACCGGGTATACGGTGCCGTTAATCAGTCTTGAGCTGGCGCAGCAGCAGATCGCGCCGCTGTACGTCGGCCTGCTGGCCGCCCTGCCGCCCGCCGGCATGATGATCTCCTCTTTCCTCTCTCCTGCGCTGTGCCGGCGCGTTGAAATGGGCGTGCTGCTGAGCGGCAGTCTGATCCTGCTGGCGCTGGCGACCATCGCCTCATGCATGACCACCGATATGACGCTGCTTTTGCTGCCGCGCCTGCTGACCGGCCTGGCCTCCGGGGTCATTATCGTGCTGGGCGAAAGCTGGATCACCGGCGGCGCGGCGGGCAGCCAGCGCGCCACCCTCACCGGCATCTACGCCTCGGCCTTTACCGGCTGCCAGCTGGCCGGGCCGTTACTGATCTCCGTCGGCCCCGCCTGGCAGGCCTCGGCGCTGATGGCGATCGTCGCGGTCACCGCCGTCTGCCTGCTGATGCTGCGCCATCTGCCCACTGGCACCCGCGAAAGCCTTGGGGAGCGCGCCAGCTGGCGCAGCCTCGGCGCTTTCCTGCCGGTACTTGCCTCCGGGGTCTTCTGCTTCGCCTTCTTTGACGCCAGCATCCTTGCCCTGCTGCCGCTGTACGGCATGGACAAAGGGCTGAATGAAGGGATGGCGGTGCTGCTGGTCACCGTGGTGCTCACCGGGGATGCGATGTTCCAGACCCCGCTCGGCTGGCTGGCTGACCGGGTCGGCATTCGCCGCGTGCATCTGTCCTGCGCGGTAGTCTTCAGCCTGTCGCTGCTGGCCCTGCCGCTGATGCTCGGCTCGCGCATTCAGCTGATGGCCATTTGCCTGCTGCTGGGCGCCGCCGCGGGCGCGCTTTATACCCTGTCGCTGGTGCGGGCGGGGAAAACCTTCAATGGGCAGAAGCTGATTATGATTAACGCCCTGTTCGGCTTTTTCTGGTCCGCCGGCAGCGTCGCCGGGCCGGTAGTCAGCGGCATGCTGATCGGCATCACCGGCTACGATGGCCTGATCGTCACCCTGGTGGCCAGCGGCGTGCTGTTCCTGTTGATTCAATGTCTATGCAAAAACGAGAAAACCCTGCTTGCCAGTGAGCAGGAAGAGGAGATGGACGAGGCGACGGAGTCCGCACGGTAGTTTTGAGGGTGGGTGCGATGGAACGATGGTGTCAATCGAACATGTTGTAGAGCTGCATGCCCTCACCCTGCGCCTGGGAGAAGGTGCTCTGGTCACCGACCGCAGTATGCCGACGGGGTTGCCAGAGTCTGCGAAAGAGAGCGGAATTCGCCGTGAATACGGTAACAAGCTTGTCAGTAAAAAGATCCCCAACGAGCCTTTGAGTACAGCCGTTTTTGATACCCTCACTTACCTCTTAGACAAGAGGTAAGATTTTTCTGGCCTTCTCAACGTCGTCCACGTATGGAGTAGTCAACGGTACCTTGCAAATTATGTCAGGTCGGTCATTTCCTGCCTTACCGTCGCAACTCTAGCATGGTATATCAATCGTTTACTGCTGTTGGGGCGGTGTGCAGAGCCACTGCACACTAAAATACCTCATGCATCGATAACAATATCACTCGCCGGTACAGACTGGCAGGCAAGGCACAGGCCGTCGTCGGAAACTGTTTGTTCGGTGAATGAACCAATAGCGCCTTCTATCACTCTCACAGCGCAGCATTCGCACTGTCCGGCCCGGCACCCACCGGCCATAGGGATCTGGTGTTTTTCCCCCAGCTCCAGCAATGTCCCTGCTGCCGGCGTCCACAGCACCGTCACTCCTGAACGTGCAAAAACTACCTTGTAGCTGTCTTTAAGCGAGGTAATACGTGGCACAGGAGGGGCAAACATTTCTTTAAAGATATCAAAGGCAAATACGCCCCGCTCCCGTAGCCCCCCCTCAAGCGCAGAGACCATCGGACCCGGGCCGCAGAGATAAAAACGCGCACGATTGCTAACCAATTTTTCATCAATAAGCGCAGCGGTGATCATTCCAGTATGCTGATAACTCTTCCCCTGTTCGTCACCAGGTCTCGGATTATCGTAGACATTAACGATGTTAAGCCTCGGAAGTCGTTGTGACAATATCTCAAGTTGTTTCCGGAAAGCGTGGCTCTGGCTGTTGCGGTTACCATAGTATAACCACAGCTCTGGTCCTTCGTGAGTCATGTCCAGCGAGCTTAGATAACTGATGAACGGTGTGATACCTATCCCTCCGGCGATCATTACTACCGGAGCAACGCTGTTGGTTGGGATCACAAAACTGCCATCAGGGGCTGTCAAAGCGACTTCATCACCAACCTGCAGATTTTGATGAATAAAAGACGACATCTCTCCCTGTTGCTGGTGCTTCACTGAGACGGTAAAACATGCTTTGCGCCCAGGCGCGTTACTTAGGGTGTATGCACGGCACATGCTCTCGGGTTTGCCCTTCGGAAAGACCCGCAGGATAACTGCCTGACCAGCCTGCCAGTCCGGCAATTGCGCCCCGTCCACCGGGATAAAACTGACGCTGCGTACATCCGGCGTTTCCTGAACGATATCGCTGACTATAAACCGGCGCTCCCCTTTCCAGGCCAGTGCATCAGCCACCTTACGTACCGAGCAACGCATTGCTCTGAGGGGAACGGAGCCACTTATCCTGTCCACAGCCATATAGTTAATCAGCAGATTATAATTGCTGCTTTCTTCACCTTTTATCGGAAGCTCAGGTTTATTCAAATCAGGACACCCTTGCCACCAACCATATTCAGCGATCACCACGTCGTCATGAATGGCGTTGTCAATTTTGGCTCTGAAACGACCCCGACCAGCAGGGGTAATGATTTCAATCCAGTCTCTATTATCGATATCTGCATTGTCAGCTACTGCCCTGCTGACAATGGCCGTTGGATCCGGTGATTTTCGACGCAGGCTGACCAGGCTACGATGCTGGCTGTGACAAAATAGAGCGTTCTTCATGGTAGTCAGGCGCAGCGGGAAGGCATCCTGATTTGGTGATTCCTCAATATACTGCGGTACCGGCGAATACCCGTGCCGCAGCAAGCGCTCGCTGTAAATTTCTACCTTACCGGTCTCGGTGGCAAAGCCGCGTGGTTTATTGTCCGGACCATCACGCAGGGCATATTTTTTCTCATGATTGACGATATGCGTGGTGATCCCGCCGGGATGTGCACGGAGCATTTCCAATGTGAGGCCGGAGGGCTTAAGGATATGATTAAATCCCGCATCCGTATCGCCGCAAAAGAAATCGTCCCCCATTCCCATTTTACACGCCAGACGAAACACTATCTCGTAATCGGCCAGGGAACCCCCTCGAGGCGTTACCAGTTGCGGACGTAGCTGAATATGAGCATCGGCACGTTCTGAGATTTCAAAACCGATTTTCAGCGCTTCGTGCTCCCAGAGAGTGCTGGCGGGCAACAGGATATCGGCGAAGCTTGATGTAGGGGTAATAAAATGGTCACAGTGAACATGAAACTCAAGCTGCTTCAGTGCGGCGATAGCGGTATCCACATTACCATGGGTAGACAGCATGTTTGAACCAAAGCAGACCAGCCCCCTTACTTTGTAAGGTTTATGTTCCAGGATGGCACGATGTAAATCGGCTGTCGTGACATAACCACTTGCCGGCGGACCCAGTGGACGTTCGCTGAGTCCAAGCGCTTTTTGTCGCTGTGATTCAGGCAATAACGATAACGGATTAACGGCATTGAACGGAGGTTTCGCATAAATTCGGTTGCTGCCGCGGGTATCGAACGCCCCGGTCAGTGCGTACAGGATGGCAATAGCTCGCTCTGTTTGCGTGGCGTTCTGGCTCTGAGCAATCCCTACCCAGGCATGGTACGCAATGCGTGATGAACGCCGAATTAACGCCATGGCAGCCTGTTGTTTTTTTATAGAGACACCGGTCACTGTCGCCACATGTTCAAGGGTGTATCCGGCAACCGCCTGACGCAAAACCTCCAGTGCCGGGGTACATACCGCCGTTTCACCGTTAGCAAGAGGCAGCGAATAGCGCCCTACCAACGAGGCTCGCTGATAAAAAACCTCATCACCCGCCACTGCATCTGTACAACAACGCGCTATGCTATCCACGCTGTCCCAAAGTAAATAATGGTTGGTTACAGCATCTGAAGTAATGTCCCGCTCACGTAGCAGCCGTCCCGAGTCTTCATTAACCAGCAGAGATGCATCGGTCCAGGTCCTGACAAACGCCTCGTTATACCCCTCTTCCAGCAACTGACGTATAAACCCCATGGCAAGCACTGCGTCAGTACCTGGGTTGATGTTAAGCCAGACATCAGCGTCGCGAGCAAATTCTGTGTGCCGAGGGTCAATAACCAGCATTCTGGCACCTTTCTTACGCCCTTCACCAATGGCGCTGGCCTGTGCCAGCCATGTGGCGGCCGGATTGTTACCCCACAACATAATCAGTTCCGCATTACTGTAATCGGCAGCCGGCGTTATGCAGCCAAAAGTGAAAGTGTGAGCGGTATCTTTATGCCAGTTACATACTTCAGTGCTGTAGCAGGTATTAGGGCTGCCGTAGTGGCGCACAAAACGTTCAATCCACTCCACACTGTCGATAATTGGGGTCCCACTAGGCGTGGTTACCCCAAACGCTACCGATTCTGCACCACTTTCCGTTTTAAACTGCGTTAGCTTTTCAGCAATCTCTGTCAGAGCCTTATCCCAGGAAATACGTTTCCAGCCGGGATCCGCAGCCCCTTTCTCTCGCGTCCGGCGCAATGGCCATAGAACCCGGGCTTCGCTATAAATCAGTTCCGGGGCCGCTTTACCTTTCAGACAAACCGCGCCTCCAGTAGGGTGATCTTCATCAGGGCAAACAGATACCAGCCGTCCGTCAATGATTTCATTTAAGGTTCCACAACGCGAACGACAGAGCGCACAATACCCTGGGACAAAATGTTCAGACATGCCAATTACCTTTGTATTTGAGTCAACAGCCGGGTAGCCAGGTACAGACATTTGAAATCGTTCTCTGGCAAGGTAGAGCTGTTTCTCCGGAAGTTAAAGTTAATTAATAAATGAATAAATAACGTGCCCATAATGAGCGAAAAAAATAGTCGTTATCAGAAGTTACACTGAACCGATGAATTAATGCCCCCACGACCGGAGAGAAAGCGCCGTCCAGCTTCATGTATTTTCTGTAGTTCTTTCTCTTGTTATCAATCCATTTTTATTGCTTACTACGCAGTTATTCTCTTCTCCTTACCATCGCTATCTTTCCCGGGCACATAGTCCTTGTATTCTCCAACTCTGTCGGAGGAGATTTACTGATAAATAAGACATTCACTCTTAATAAGGTCCAGAATAGAAGTCATCTCTACCAATGATAGCTAATCCCGGTATCCAGCTTGTCCGCGCAATCCACCCCCGCCGCCCTGTCTCGCGCATTGTTAAATTTATAGTCGACGAAAACCTGCATATTCTTATTAAAATAGTAGCTGAACCCTAGCTCTTCATAATCGAGAATTTGAGTTCGTCTGCCAGCAACTGTTTGAGTCAGTCGGGTATAACTGATATCCGGCTGGAATTTGTTGGTCAACATATATTTTGCCAGTGCTTCATAACTTATGGATGATGTATTGTTATCCCGAACCTGAGGATTGATGGCGTTGTTACTTTGAGTCATCACTGTTGCCAGATACAGTTTTCTGCTGTTGTAGTTTAGCCCTTCCGCGAAGGTGCGGATGTTCTTCTGATAACCTGCATTCTGTTGCTGGTAAAAGGTCGTTGCGGAAGAGGAAGCTGAAAATAGCGCACTTAATTCTGGTGTGAAGTACCAGATCAGAGAAGCGCCATAACCATTGCCATTTTGCTGCTTTATAGTTCGATAGTCATTATTACCCTTAAACTGATACTGCAACGCCATCTTTAATGGATGCTGGAAAAGTGTTATTTCTTTACGCCATGTCATCAGATTAAGAGCACGGCCACGCATAAAGTTGTCGATGTAGTTATAGGACATCTCCCGAAAGAAAGGTGAGCGATCAGTCAACGAAGTCACATCGTACAATACGCCCCAATTGCGGCCAATATCCAGACTTCCCCAGTCGGGATTATCAATACCTATAAATGCCAGTCGAGTGGCGTTTCTGCTGGCATCTGATGCACTCACCGTATATTCCCATTGGGCGTAAGCTTGCCAGCGTCTGGCGAGATCTTTTTTTCCGGTTAACCCAAAGTAGAGATAGCTCCGATCACCATCGTCTTTTACAGTATTGCTGGTAAAACGTCTGGCGATAATTGTGCCGTAAAAATCGAGTTTTTTTCCATCCTGGTTCATAAGGTTAACCGCCAGTACACCTGGTGAGAAAAGTAGTGACAACGCGACAAGACAGTAGCGTGAAAATTGCAATGTCATGATAAATGCCCCAAAAGATGCCTCGGCATCTGAATAGTTGTAGGGAGAAAAATTTACCGGGACATATGCTCAGTGCTTCCTTCCAGTAAAATGTGAGGATATTGTTATGCTGAAACTGTTTGTTTATGACTAAAGTAGCTAACAACGCCGTTAGTAATGGCGGAAGCAATTTTGTGGCGAAATGCAGTAGTGCCCAATAATCTCTCCTCTTCAGGGTTAGTAATAAATGATGTCTCTACCAGGACAGAAGGAATGTAAGGAGATTTAAGAACAACAAAAGCAGCTTGTTCTGTCTGGTTTGAATGCATATGGTGAACTGGTGAGATGTGACGAACAATATGTGAGCCCAGCAGCAGGCTCTCTTTAATTGTCTCTGTCTGTTCAAGATCGAAAATTATCTTGTCCAGATATCTATCTTTATGGATGACGCTCTTACCGGCAACATCATCTGCAGCGTTCTCACTTTTAGACAAGTATTTGGCCATTGCACTACTAGCGCCCCGAGTTGAAAGAGCAAATACAGAGGCGCCGTGAGCCGCTGGGCTAGTGAACCCATCGGCATGGATGGACATAAACAGCGAGGCGTTATGCGCATGAGCAATCTGTACACGCTCATAAAGCGGAATGAACGTATCGTCTGATCGGGTCAGCACCCCCTCAATACCGTATCCTTTTAACAGATTTTTGACATTATTGGCTATTTCCAGCACAACATGTTTTTCCAGTGCCCCCTGATGACCCACGGCACCAGAATCAATACCGCCGTGCCCAGGATCGATCATTACCGTATATTTGCCACGGCCATGTGTTAGGGCTCCCGAATGAGGACTAATAATTGATGAGCGAGATTGTGCATAAGTAAACGGGCTAATGAGCGTATTTGCTGCGAGGGTGGCTAAGCTCGCAAGAAGTAGTTTCCGCCGGGTAATTTCGTAATCCAATGTAATAACCTCATACTGTAAATTTAAGTTATGTTATAACGTAACATTAAGCTCTAAATCGAGGTTTTGTATGTTATATACTGTTGCAGTAGGTTACTTTGTGTTTCCTGTACTCCAGTGAGCGACAGGCAGACAAAAGCTGCAATAAAACCTCAGAAAACAATATGCTGCTTGCGGAAACATCCTGATACACACCCTTTCAAAAGATAATCATTCTCATTTAATGAAGTTATGTTATAACATAATAAATCATTATAAACCCGCTCAGCAGGTCATGATGACCCCATTATTCAATGACGCTTCCTGGGGAGGAATTATGTCTACCGAACTCATTAAAGAAGAAAAACTAAATATTGGTGCCGTGTTAGCAGTTTCACTCAGTACTGTTATAGCAATGTTGGATAGTACGATAGCTAATGTTGCATTACCGGTTATTGCTAAAGATTTTGCCGTTTCCGAATCGTCGTCCATCTTGATCATTAATGCTTATCAGTTTGCTGTGATCGCCTCTCTGCTGGTATTTGCAGCTCTGGGGAGAAAAGTGGGTAACAAGCGCATTTTCATTATGGGGACCATCCTTTTTGCTTTCTCATCGCTGGGCTGTGCTCTCTCTGAGACGCTGAATATGTTGACTGTTTTTCGTGTCGTTCAGGGTTTTGGCGCAGCTGCAATTTTGAGCGTAAACGCGGCACTGATAAAAGATATCTATCCGGCCAGGCTATTAGGCCGCGGATTGGGGATAAATGTCATGGTCGTATCCGTTTCCGCAGCTGCCGGGCCTTCAATAGCCTCTGCAATCCTGTCCATCGCGAACTGGAATTGGTTATTTACAATTAACGTACCCATTGCCTGTATTGCCCTTGTACTTTGCATAGTATCACTGAAATCCAGGCAACGAATGGAAGCTCGGTTTGATAAAGCAGGAGGTGTTCTGGTCTTCCTGACGTTTATTTCGTTCTCGACGATGATGTTAGGCTTAACCAAAAATAATCTGATTGAAGTTGTCTTGAGTGCGATAATACTTATCATTCTGGCATTAATTCTGTATAGGGATCAGCGAAAAAAACAGGATTGGGCTTTGATTCCGGTGGCTATGTTCCGCAGTAAAACCTTTTCCTTGTCATTGTTGATGTCAATGCTGTCATACAGCACGCAACTGCTGGCATTTGTCTCTTTGCCTTTCTATTTCCACAATGTGTTACACCGCAGCGTTATTGAAATAGGTATGCTCTTAACAGCATGGCCACTGGCAACGATGTTGACGTCACTGATATCGGGTGATCTTATAAAAAAACATGATCCCAACCTGGTGGCGCTATCAGGGTTATCATTATTGCTGGCAGGAACACTACTAATGACATGGCTGCCTGCGGCACCTACAAATTTACAGATCCTTTGGCGAGTAGCAATTTGCGGTTTTGGTTTTGGTCTGTTTCAGGCTCCTAATAATTATCTCATTATGACTTCAGTTTCCCATGAGAATAGCAGTATTGCTAGTGGGCTGTTAGGCAGTTCGCGTCTGGTAGGGCAAATCATTGGTTCGGCATTGGTAGCCATATTCATCAATATTTATGCGAGCCACGGTACTTCGATTAGTTTGTTCGCTGGGGCATTATTCTCGTTACTGTCTCTGACTGTCAGTTACTTTCGTTATAAATCTGAAAATCAAACTCAAAATTTCAATAAAAAAATTGTATGAGGTTCCCTTTGAAAATCAAATCAATTATGACAGTGTTGTTACTCATGATTTTTTCGGTACTCTCTGGCTGTTCAACCTATAATCCAGTCAGTCTACAAAAGAAAAGCATTGCGCCGGAAACAAATTACTATGAAGTTCACCCTGCGATATATGTCGGCGATCAGCTTAAAT
Source organism: Klebsiella sp. SWET4 (assembly GCF_024296565.1). NCBI lineage: Bacteria > Pseudomonadati > Pseudomonadota > Gammaproteobacteria > Enterobacterales > Enterobacteriaceae > Klebsiella > Klebsiella sp. SWET4. The sequence continues at coordinate 1,240,561 of NZ_JANCOB010000001.1, forward strand.
ATGGTTTACTGAACGGAGAGCATGGCGAACTGACCGTAGCGAAAATTGAACCAACCCGCATAACGGGCGTTAACGGAAAAGTTCTCCCTTTTTCAGAATTAGCATTCCTGGAACGGAAGGAAATTTCAACAGGTAAAACTGCTGCATTAGTCGGGGGTGGAGTAGCAGCGACAACGGTAGTTTTATTTTTAGCCGGTGTCACCATCATTGGTATAGGTACTGCGGCCGCTCTAACCTCATAAACGGAAATTTTAATCTACCGAGGCATTAAATATGGGAAACAATAGAGTTCTATTTGTATCATTTTTATCCATCATGCTTATTTTCCCTGTAACGGGTTATGCTAAGAGTACATTGCAGGATCAAACAGGAACAAGTGCAGAGAACGTCGCGAAGGCACCTGCGTTGAAATTTAACCGTATTGTCATTACCGGTAACTGTCCTTTTGGCGTCATCATGGCAAATAACCTGGCTTATAAGCATGTTGTGGGCGTAGGTCCATGGGCATTTTTGCACTCTAATATGAAAATCCTTAAAGATATGAAGCCGGATATCGCTCGTATCACAACAAACTTTATTAATAAAGACTATGTGGTTAATATGGAATCTTTACTGAATCTGAAGCCAGATATCATTTATTATTATGGTAAAAGTCAGGATGATAATCTTGAGCGAGCTGGTGTCCCTACAGTTAATCTTGATGAAGGTGGTGATACAAAATTCGAACCTGTTGAAACACAGGTCTACTGGGAGAATATGTATAATCAGACTTTGGGGCTTCCGCCAAGCCACAAATTTGCCGATGCCTGGAAGGCAACGCTCGCTATAGCGCAGCCTTATGTAAATAAGATTAAAGGACAGCATATTCGTGCACTTTATCTTGAACAAAGTGATGGCAAGCAACTTAAGGTAAGTGGGCCAAAAACCTATGGTGATACTTATCTCAAAATGGCAGGAATGGACAATGTTGCCAGTAACCTGGTTGTGAAAGGTGATGCCGGGAGATATATCGCTGTTTCGATGGAGCAAATCATTGAATGGAATCCTGATATTATCTTCGTTGTATTTGGTAGCGCTAAAGACATTCTTGACAATAAAAATCCCGGTCAGGACTGGCGTAATGTGAAGGCGTTCAAGAATAAAATGATCTTTTCCACACCGGTGGGGATACACAACTGGGGCGGGTTGACAGCCGAAACTGCTTTATTACCTTTATATATGATTAATAAATTCAACCCCAATTACATTAGTGACGAGAAAATGAAGGAATTTACACGTTTGCATTATAAAAAGATGTTTAACTATGCGATCCCTGATGCATTACTTGATGATGAGCTCAGCCAACATTAAATGTTGTGTTCAATAAAACAAATATTTCGGGATGACGATGCATGCAGAACAAAAAATACTTATTGGTAATGACAGTGTTGTTGGTATTACTCATTATTATATCAATTTCTTCACTTTTCATCGGACGCTATACGTTATCTTTTAGTGATATGCTAAGAGAATTAGTACACTATGATGGCAAGTACGGTCTGAGTACCGGACTTGCTGTTATTTCCAATCTCCGGTTGCCAAGAATAATTGCTGTCATGATGGTTGGAGCCGGGCTATCGGCAGCGGGATGTACCTATCAGGCTGTACTACGCAATGCGCTGGCGAGTCCGGATGTACTTGGCACATCTTCGGCGGCGGCGTTCGGTGCTGCTTTAGGAATTTTGCTCGGCCTCCCCTTGCAGTTAAGCGCGTTTTCTTCGTTCATGTTTGGCGTTGTTAGCCTGTTTTGCGTTATGGGCCTTTGCCATCTCAAAAAAAATCACAGCGAACTAACCACTATTCTATCAGGTATTATTGTTGCTTCTGTATTCATGTCTTTTGTTTCAATTATTAAATACGTGGCCGATCCACAGGATCAATTACCAGCCATCGTATTCTGGTTAATGGGGAGTTTTGCTTCGTTGGTTAAAGGGCAGGTATATGAATTAATACCTCTGTTTGTGATTTGCTACCTGATAATCTACAGGCTCAGATGGAAAATGAATGTTTTATCACTCGGCGATGACGATGCCAGAATTGCCGGAATGAAACCGCAATCGCTAAAGGCCACATTGTTAATCACCGCCTCAATTCTGGTCGCCGCATCCGTCACGATTGCCGGTGTGGTTGGCTGGGTCGGTCTGGTGATCCCGCATCTGGTCCGGACGCTTGTCGGCTATAACCATGGAAAGCTTATCCCTGCATCTGCATTATGTGGAGCTCTGTTTTTACTGGTCATCGACAACCTGGCCAGAACAGTGACCTACGCAGAAATCCCAATTGGCATTCTGACTGCGCTAATTGGTGCTCCTCTATTTGCCGTACTCTTCATTATGAGTAATCGCTATGATCGAAGTAAATAATCTCACGTTTGCATTCAAAGGACGTAGCCCTACATTTGAAAACATCAGTTTCTCTTTGCCGGAGGGGGAAATACTGTGCATTCTGGGCCCGAACGGTGTGGGAAAAACCACGTTGCTTAAAACGATAACGGGACTGTACCAACCCTTAAGCGGCACATGCCATATCGGAGGAATAGACGGTAGAAAGGCCCGTCTGGCCCATGTACCGCAGGCAAGGCACATTCAATTTTCCTATAGTGTACTTGATTTTGTTTCATTTGGACGTCCGTTATGCGGTGGTATATTACCCTCTCCCGGAAGCAAGGACCTTGAACAATCTGCACAGATGTTGGCCGATCTTGGTGTTTCATATCTTGAGTCTAAAAACATTAACCAGATTAGCGGCGGTGAACTGCAAATGTGCTATATCGCCAGAGCACTGGTTTCTGAACCAGACATCGTGGTACTTGATGAGCCTGAATCCAATCTGGATTTCAATAACCAGGCACGTATTATTAAGTTATTGCAACAACTATCGCGAGAGAAGAATGTCACTATCATTCTTAACACGCATTTTATAAATCATGCAAACAGTATTGCGGACAAATGTTTGTTGATGAAGAGAAAGGAGTATTTTTTTGGTAATAAAGAGGTGGTTCTCCAGGAGGAGCGTCTTGGTGAATATTTCAATGTCCCCGTAAAACGGTGCTATTTTGAGCATAGAGGTGTGCAAGAGGAGTCATTTGTGATTGCATTATAAATGACAGATAGTGAACATTAAGAATAACCGTTCTATTACCTCGTTATCATTTTCAGGAATGTTGTTTAACTATGTTTTATATTTTTACATCCACACAAATTCAAACGCAACTGAAACCATTTCAATCAAGGGTAGTTTTAAATTGGCTTCAAAAAGATCGCCTTTGTAATAAACAATAGTAACCAATAATATTATTAACTTGCGTAATTATTTCAAGGAGCCATGGAATTTAAATTTATTACACTACCTGGCGTTCTAACGACCGGCCCGATTCATTAGCCGAGGTTATCTAATAAATTATTTAACCACCACTTTATTATCTCTTGATAATATGCCACAAACAATAACATTGAGGTTAAATTATGAAACATAAAATTCTTTTTTATCTGATGCCGGTTATGTTAATACCGGGTGCTGTAAATGCAGCGGAAATCTATAACAAAGACGGAAATAAATTAGATATTTACGGTAAAATTGCCGGCTTACACTACGTCTCTAAAGATAAAAATGCTGATGGCGATCAATCATACGTTCGTAGTGGCTTTAAGGGCGAAACGCAGATCAATAATCAAATCACGGGTTACGGCCAGTGGGAATACAACATTCAGGCAAACAACACCGAGAGTGCCAGCAATCAATCATGGACTCGTCTGGCTTTCGCCGGCCTGAACTTTGGTGACGCCGGATCGTTTGACTATGGACGGAATATTGGCGTGGTCTACGATATAACCTCCTGGACTGACGTCCTTCCCGAGTTCGGCAGTGACGGTAGTAACGGAACCTATGATTCCGATAATTTCATGCAATCCCGTGCGAATGGACTAGCTACATACCGGAATAGTGATTTCTTTGGGCTGATCGATGGTCTTAATTTTGCTCTGCAATATCAGGGAAAAAATGGTAGCACTAGCGGCGAAGATGCTACCAATAATGGTCGGGGCGCACTCAGTCAGAACGGTAACGGATTCGGTACTTCCGTCACCTATGATATCGGAGATGGTTTTAGCGCAGGTGTCGCCTACTCTCATTCCAGACGTACTGATGCTCAGAACAAGCTAGCTGTTGGACGCGGCGATGACGCTGAAACTTATACGGGCGGGCTGAAGTACAATGCGAACAGAGTCTATCTTGCTACACAGTTCACGCAAACCTATAATGCCACTCAGCTGAGGGGGAATGGCGGACAGGATTCCATTAGCGGTTTTGCTAACAAAGCGCAGAACCTGGAAATGGTTGCTCAGTATCAGTTTGACTCAGGCCTGCAACCCTCCATCGCGTACTTACAATCTAAAGGGAAAGATATTGAAGGTTTCGGGGATCAGGATTTATTGAAGTATATAGATGTTGGTACGACATATAACATCAATAAAAATATCTCGACTTATGTTGACTATAAAATAAACCTTCTTAAGGACAACGACTTTACACAACGCGCCGGAATATCAACAGATAACATTGTTGCCGTCGGATTAGCATACCAGTTTTGACACTCTTATCACCCAGTTCAACCTCTTATAGGTTATTATAGGGGTTCGAAAAAGGATAAAAAATGAGAACGCAGAAAAAATGTCTTGCATATGTCTCTATTGTGGTTGATGACTACGATGAGGCTATCGAGTATTACACAGAAAAACTTGGGTTCATGCTTATAGAGGATACACCTCAACCGGGCAAGCGCTGGGTTGTCATTTCACCAAACCCAGAAAGCGATTGTCATTTGTTATTATCAAAAGCATCTAACGAAACGCAGCAGGCCTTTATTGGCAATCAGTGTGGTGGGCGTGTTTTTCTGTTTCTACAAACCGATGATTTTTGGCGGGATTACAACTCAATGAAGGCTGCTGGCGTACATTTCAGTGAAGAGCCGAGAGAAGAAGAATATGGTACCGTAGTGGTCTTTGAAGATCTATACGGTACTCGTTGGGACTTACTGCAAAAAACCTGACAGTAGTCATTCCCAGGCATGGATATTCTCCATGCCTGATCCAAACTTCTACCAGTCGTAGCCAAGGCTGACCGACTCTTCTTCTTTCTCACCGGTGTAGGGGTTGAACTTCGTGGTACCGCTAATACTTATTTTCCCACTTTTCGTCGTATAGGTTTCTTCCTGATAACCCCCGCCGAACATCGATTTCTTTTGCGTGAACTCAGGATAGTTGGCCTTTTCATCATGCCACTTAAGCTGCTTCTCTTTGTATTCAGCAGCAGATGAAGATACTGTACTCGCAGGCTCCGGGCCGCTATAACCATAGCGACCGACAGGAAGTTCGGCCATTGCGTTAACTGCAATAGCAACCAAAATAAAGGGGATGAAAATAGTGAGTGTATATTTTGTAGTATTATGCATATCCGCTTGCCTACCAGAAGACGATAGAATAATCACACAGGATTAATATTGTTATTTACCAACCGAAGCGAGCGACGCTATCAGTACTATTGTCTGTGCGTCCTCTTTCCTGAAGTCGTTGTATACATTGCTGTCTTAAGTATTCTTTTTCTGCTCTTTACTCATATGACAGATTTTGTTGAGACCATAGGAGGATGCCAAACTATTATATGGATAAACACCATTGCGCTTTCTCATGGTTTCGGAGCAACAGGTCCGGACATCACCAGAATTGCAAGCTGTCAACACAAACAGCGGAATAACCAAAAATCCATTTCTTAAAACTATCAACACCGAAAATCCTTGTCTATTAAGCAATTTATTACGTAAAACCCGTTCTTTCCATTCTCGTTTTTACGATAGTAACACCGCAAAGAGATGATAACAATAATCATTACCATTTTATCACCTCTGCAGATGAGAGGTCTGAACAGTTTACCCTGTTAAAAGGTCATTATTATGTTGAGTCTGACAGCCACTGCTATTCACTATCGCTTTTGATTAAAACCTGGCTTCGTCGCGGCTATTTTCACTACCTCTTCTTCACCCAAGCCCTTTACCCTTCGATGTCTCCGTTTGTGATCGCCATTCTGATAGCTTCTGCAGTCGCCGCAAGACCTAATCGCTGCCGGGCTGATCGAAGATGGTTTTCGACCGTACGGCGGGAAATTCTCAGCATCGCTGCGATGTCAGCCTGTCTCCGACCGGTTGCAGTCCATGCAAGTACCTCATGCTCATGTCTCGAAAGCGTTCCGCCATTGTGCCCACGAACAAGTCCCATCATTCTGCGCAAACGATAGAAAACCGTAACAGTAACCAGTGGGATCCCTGGTTGCGCCTCTGAGGAGCTGTCGACCTTCTCACCGCCAAAGCTTACCGCCCCCTCCAGCCCCGTGCAGGCCAATCACCGGGGTTTGTAAACCGTGGACGCCACTTTCCTGTGGTTTACGCACAACTCGATACAACTCGCCTGTTTGTTCTGAAAACTTGCTCCAGTAAAATGCTCATCAGTTTCTAATACATGTTGGGTCATCGGGCAACGGCGCATATATGTCTGTTCATCGACGGTTCCACCGTTGTTAAACCAGTCCCCTTCGACCCAGAAAATTCTGTCAATCATGGCCACGTGATATGCAGAAGCAGAATAAAAAACATCGCGGCTCTAGCCTAATCATGTCGCAAATTGGCATACGGCAACCTGTATCTCCAGCAGGCTGTTGCTATTTTCGATAGTGATTGCCGTACGAACTGCATTATTTTCCAGCATGTCGTAGTTCTTTACTGACTTCGCTTAATAAAGCTTTCGCGGCAAGTTGACCTAACGCGTTACCGGCCAGCGGGCTATCGCCGGTCAGCATTTTCCTATCCTGACATGTAGCACCGCTGATATCCGTGTTAACTATCTCAAAACCTATGCTTTTAAGCTGCTCGCCAAATTTCCAGGTCAGGTGGCCTGGCATATACCCAATCTCAGGTGTCTGCGCATCCAGTGTATCCGGGAAAGCGCAAATCTTATACCCAGCAAACAGATCGCTACGTTCAACTGAGAGAAATGCAGCTGGGCCATGACAAAGCGAAATGATGAATTTATCGTGGGCGATGGCCCACTCGAGAAGATTTTTCACTTCGATACTAGCAGGAAGTCCGATAAGTGCGCCATGGCCACCGGGAATAAATATGCCAAGATAATCCGAATTGTCCCCCAGTTCAGTGCTGAGGACATCTGCGAGTTTCAGCGGTGATTTAAAGTGCTGATGGTATTTAGAAAACAGCCCCGTAACTTCAATATCCTCAGTTGGCATGGCCCAATACTCGAACTTTACCGGGTTACCGGATAGAGTGGCAATATCGAAACTAAAGCCTGCTTTATCGAGATGATACATGGGCAACAGCGTTTCTACCGGATGGTTTCCCGTGGAGAAGAAACTCCCGTTATCCATTTGCAAATAGCGCTCGTCGGTACATAACATCAGGATCTTCCAACGTCCCCCTGTGTAAGGTGAAGGATAATTGGCGTCGCTAAGATTTGATCGAGCTGATGTAAACTGGCTTAGTGAGTACGGTGAAGGGAAAAAAGCATCATATTCAGCCGGGTCCGCTGTCGGATGTTTGTCATTGGAGGTAGTTGCAGTCATGATATTCTCCTGAGATTAATGATATAGCCTTGTCACTATAGAATGATCAGATTACATGTAAATAAGGGATTTCCCTCAGGTATACGGCGAAATGCTATTTAAGGCAACCATTAACTCATTGTTTAACATTACACTTAGTATTGTTACCTATGGAAATAGATATCAATACTGCTTGTCGTGCTTAGCTCATCCATGAGCCGTATCCGCTTTCCCTAAATTATGCGCATGCGGCGATCCGCTCATTGAGCGTGGTGCTTATCTTCTCAACCAGCGATGAAATACTTTCCTTGGTTCTCTGATTGCGTTTGATATCAATGTCAAAAGTATCTGTGATTGTACTGGGAAGTCCCCCCAGTAGACATACCCGGTCCGAAAGCATCACGGCTTCTTCAACGCTGTGTGTCACCAGCAGCATCGAGCGTGTATTAATGACCCGCTCTTCCCATAATTCAATCAGATCCTGGCGAAGCTTATTGCCAGTGAAAATATCCAACGCAGAGAATGGTTCATCCATGAGTAAAAGATCCGGCTCAACTGCCAGTGCACGAGCAAACCCGACGCGCTGGCGCATCCCTCCTGAAAGCTCACGCGGGTAGGCTTTTTCATAGCCAGTCAGGCCAATCAAATCCAGCATATCCATTGTTCTTTTATCCACTTCATCAGACGAAAGCCCCTGCGCCTGAAGGCCAAATGCCACACTGTCAAAAACATTTAACCAAGGGAATAACGCAAATGACTGAAAGACCATGCTGGTATTTTTGCCGGGACCGTTGACAGGCAAATCGCAGCACACAATCGTGCCCAAATCAGGTTCGACCAGACCGGCAGCCATTCTCAACAACGTCGATTTACCTGAGCCGGAACGCCCGAGTAATGCAACAATCTCATTCTCTTTGACCTCAAGATTGATATGCTCCAACACCGTGATTTTTTGCTTCCGGTCTTTTTTATAAAATTTGGAGACATTCTTAACTTCCAATACCAAGTTTGAATTTTTCATATTATGTCCTGATAGCGAACTTTTAATTGTTAATCGAATTTGAAACGATTTTCTGCATAGCGATACAGGGGTTGCCAGACGAAAATAATGCACAGCAGCACCATCAAGCACATCGCCAGACATCCTAATGCTTCCTGCGGATTTTGCCCGGCATCGCTGGCGATAGAGATAAAGGCGCCCAGACCATACGTTTGTAGGGTAATTTTTCCCCAGTTTAATACCTCAGCAGCAATCGCAGTATTCCATGCCCCCCCGGCTGCCGAAATAACGCCTGTGACGATATAAGGGAAGACGGCCGGAAGCGTGAATTTAGTCCACCACAGCCATCCGCGAAGATGAAAAATTTTACTCGCCTCAACCATCTGGCTGGGGATCATTGATGTGCCAGCGATGACGTTAAACAGAACATACCATTGTGTACCGAGCATGATCATTGGGATGGTCCAGCTCCCCAAATTCTGGTGCCACGCCACAATCATAAAAGCAATCAACGGATAAAAGACGTTGGCAGGAACCGCAGCGAAAACCTGAATAATTGGCTGGAAAAAACGAACCAGACCGGGCCGTAGACCAATCCAGACACCAAGCGGCGTAAAGATAATGACGCTAAGTACCATGGCGGCAATGACCCGCCCCGCAGTTAACCCCATCCAGCCCGGAAGTGAAGTCAGATACTCCTTAGGAATAAACAACCACAGCTGATGACCGTAGTAAATGCAGCCAACTACGATTGCCAGATACCACAAGCTTGACCACAGCCAGTTCATTTGGCCCAGAATAGCAAACACGCGATGAAGCCGTAATCCATACCAGATTTTTGGTAATACAAACAACCAGAACCGGGAGAACTGTTTACAAACGTGCTCCAGCCCATGTCCAATCATTGAATGACTCAGACAGTGATAGAACCATGAACTGGGTACTTTTCTGTCACTCACATCCTCATATTTAAACTGATGAGCGTAGCGGACTAACGGGCGAAAGAGTAATTGGTCAAAGATGACGATATTAACGATAAGCGCCAATACCCCGCGAATAACACCAGGAACACTACCATCCTGAAGCGCAATACCGATATAAGAACCAACGCCAGGTAAATTTGTACTCCCATTACCTACTGTCAGCATCTCGGAAGCAATCAATGCAAACCAAGCCGCAGACTGCGATACCATCGTATTCCACAGTAACCCGGGAAATGAGTAGATAAACCCCAGCCGCCAGAATTTCTGCCATGGGTTATAGCGGAATGCATCCGCCGCTTCTACCAGTTCGTTAGGCACCACTCTTAGCGTCTGGTACAGCGTCAACATCATATTCCAAGCTTGCGCGGTAAACACGGCAAATATCGCTAAACCCTCAAGCCCCATAACACTATGTGGGTAAAGTCCCAGGAAAAAGGCGGTAGTGAAAGTCAGGAATCCTACTAACGGTACAGACTCCATAAAGTTGACAAAGGGCAAAATAACTCTTCTCATCGGTGCATATTTTGCTGCCAGAACCGCGAAGACAATTGAAAATAGCATTGAGTAAAAAAGCCCGATAACCAGGCGCATAGTGGTGCGCAGCGTATAATAAGGAAGAACATGATAATCCAGGCTAATCACAGGTAAATCACGCCCATTGAATACGCTATGCATCCCCTGCCAACCGTAGATAAATGAAGCAATACTTGCCATAAAAATGAAACAGACGACTACATCATTAAGCCATGAAGTTGTCTTACTTCTGTGTTCTGTCAATGAATACATAATAAGAGTCTCCGCTCATCAATTCACGCGCAGAAAATACCATTCACTGGACGCAAATGAATAATTTAAGATGGAATTTAAAACTCCAAACAGCCACAGAGGCACCCCGTTTTATCCGATCCTCTGTGGCGTATTATGAATTAAGGCAGCAGCGTATTTATATAATCTATAACAGCACGCTGTCTTTTTTGTGCTAATTTATGCAAGAAACGACTAACGAGACTTTTCCTGCCCGGGAAGGTTTTATGAATGAAGAAAGGTGATGAATTCCGCGGTGGTTGGCAGACATTCGCCAACGCTGAAAAAGGAATAGTGCTATCAACATCAATTAAAAACATATAACGTTTGGTTGTGAGCAACATGCTACACCTCATCTAAGTGCATAAAATGAAAGGTCATTCTCGACAGTTTTAAGGCAACTGTAATGACTACCTCCATTGCATCCACCTAATTTCAATGCAGATAGTCAGCCTGTAGCTAGCCCTCTCGATGGAGGCTCATCAGAAATGTTGTGTGTCATATCATGTCTCCTCATGAAGATACTGGATTAATTAAGCGGTATCTGGATATTATTGATAAGCACACCGCACTACATCAATGCTAATGTTATAGCGCAATCTCATGTTCCAGGTAAGATTGCTTCCCATCGGGACCGGCAAGCAGCGCCAGCAATTTTTCGCTAGTTTGCCTTGTTATTGATTGTAGAGTAACTGCTCAATGTCCGACTCCTGTTTTAAAGATGTCCTATTATAACTATGCATCCTCATTCGTAAATAAAAGAATCACTTCTGGTTATGAACTGTTTAGCTATGACAAAATAATAATCCATGTATCCAAATAATACGACATGTTCATTTTGATATATATATTTCCATTGTCACTGAATAATGGTTGTCGGCTAAATTTAATTACAGGGATAAACGTAATGACACATGATTTCATCGAATATCGAGGAGATAGAAAAGTTAGGTAAAGTTGAAAATAATCGCACAATATCTTACATAATCAGGCTTTATTGCCCGCGGAAACTAACATACTTTTATCCATCAAGGTATTTTAAAGAGGAAATTAACATGACGGATAAAATAAAGATTTCACGCCGGAACTTCTTGTTAGGATCTGGCGCCATTACGGCCGCAACCTTAGTCACCGCACCAGAAACATTAGCAAAGAATTTAGCGCCCTCCCCCGTAGCTGATAATCTCACCCACCAACAAGAGGAGGTATTATCCAAAAATTATCGTTATCATTTTAGTGGAAAGCTGCCTGATCAAATCCCCGAAGGCTACAATATTCTACTTATCACATCAGATCAGGAGCGTTATTTTGATCCATATCCGTTCCCCGTACCTGGACGTGAGCGCTTAATGGCATCAGGCACCACATTCACTAACCATCATATTTGCAGTAGTGTTTGTACGCCATCGCGCTCGGTGTTATATACCGGTTTACATATGCCAGAAACCAAAATGTTCGATAATCCTGGTTTCCCGTGGATGCCGGATAGCCTTGACCCTGAATTAGGCACCATTGGTAATATCATGAGTGACATGGGCTATTATCCTGCCTATAAAGGGAAATGGCACCTAAGTACTTTAATGGAAGATCCAGTAACCAAAAACACTGATGGAAGTACTGATCTCGGCATGATACCCAGGATCAAACTACATGAAATTATGGAAGGATATGGTTTTCACGACTATACCGGAATTGGTGACATTATTGGGCATAGCCATGGCGGTTATTTATACGATGAACTCACTGCTGCAGAAGCGATAAACTGGTTGAGAGATAAAGGTAGTGAAATGCAATCTAATAATAAGCCGTGGTTTCTGGCAGTCAACCTGGTTAACCCTCACGACACGATGTACATAGATACAGACAGTGACACCGATAAAAACCAATGGCACGGCGCTCTGATTCTCAACAGTAACTCTTCAACACCAAATAAAGCACCACAAAATACGATTTATCTGGACTCATGGCCCGAGGTTCCGCTCGCCCCCTCCAGACACCAAGCGTTCAGTGAGCATGGCAGACCACCAGCGCATCTTGAGTATCAACTATGTAATGGTTTAATGGTTGGAAATATTGCCGATCAGGATCGGCGCTGGCGAATTCTCCAGGATTACTATTTTAACTGCATTCGGGATAACGATACTCATTTGGTCAGGATCCTCGATGAACTAGATGCGTTAAATTTAACGAAAAATACTATCATTGTTTATACCGCCGATCATGGTGAGTTATGTGGCGCTCACCAGATGAACGGCAAAGGTACTTGTACCTATAAAGAGCAAGTTCATGTGCCAATGATAATCAGTCACCCTGCATTTCCTGGTGGCAGAAAATGTTCATCGCTCACTTCCCATGTAGATATCGCTCCCACCCTGGTTGGCTTGACGGGCAAAGCAAACAAAGCCAAAAGCCTTACACTGAAAAACCGTAAAGGATATGACTTTAGTACACTTTTATTTAATCCAGAATCATCTCCCATTGATGCTATAAGAAAAGGCATTTTATATTGCTACGACATGCTGTTATTTTCTGATGCGACCTATATTGGCAATATGTTTAAAATCATTAGAAATGAAACGTTAAGTAAAGAAGAAAAGCAACAACGTTTTTCTGTACTGTCCCCTGACCTCAGAAAAAGAGGTGGCGTCCGGATGATCTTCGATGGACGATATAAGTTTACACGCTATTTTTCATTACAGCAGCACCATACGCCTCAGACCCCGGATGCACTTTTTAGCCTTAATGATATTGAGTTATATGACTTGAAGACGGATCCCCATGAAATGAACAATCTGGCAAATAATCACCAAAACGTATCCCTAATTTTGAGCATGAACGAAAAATTGAATGCATTGTTCTCAAACGAAATCACAGGAAAAGACGACGGAAGCTGGATCCCTCCCCTTCATGGTATCCGCTGGGATCTCGATCCTGAAAGAGTTCGTCGTTTAATAAGAGATTAATTTTAATTGAGATGAAAACATCATGTATCGTCAATGTCATGTTATGGCTAAACCCGGTGGTGCGAAATGCAACATCGATTGTAAATATTGCTTCTATCATGAAAAGCAGTCGTTATATCCACAGCGTAAGCAGCACTGGAAAATGTCAGAAGAGACTCTGGAGGAGTATGTTAAGCAGCACATCGCGGCACAACACTCCCATCCGGTGACGTTCTCCTGGCAAGGCGGTGAGCCCTTGCTCTTAGGGCTTCCCTTTTTTAAGCGGGTTGTCGAACTCTGTCAGCGCTATGGTCAAGGGGTGAAGATAACGCACACGTTGCAGACCAACGGGATACTGCTTAACGAAGAGTGGGCAACCTTTCTCGCACAGCACCGTTTTATGGTTGGGCTCTCTGTTGATGGGCCCGAAACTCTCCACGATCGTTACCGCATCAGTCATTCGGGGAAAGGTAGCCATCGATTTGTGATGAAAGCATTATCGCTGCTGCATCGCTTCCAGGTCGATTTCAATACGCTGACGGTAGTGGGACACCATAATGTCGCCCACGCCGGTGAGGTCTATGAGTTTCTTAGGCATAGTGGTTCACGCTACATGCAATTCATTCCGCTGGTTGAACGAGTGAGTACAGAAGCAAACCCACGACTCAAATTGGTAACACCCGACGAACGGAAAGCGCGTCTGGCCCCATGGTCAGTACCTTCGAAGCAGTACGGCGAGTTTCTGAGTCAGGTATTTGACATCTGGATCCGCCGGGATATTGGCCAGATTGCGGTGCAAATGTTTGATGTCGCCATTGCGGCCTGGACTCGACAACCAGCCGTACTATGCGTTCATGCGGAGACCTGTGGACATGCTTTTGCATTAGAGGCGAATGGCGATCTGTACAATTGCGATCACTATGTCTATCCGCAACATCTTCTTGGTAATATCCATCATGATAGTATTGATGCAATCAATAACAGTGAAGCCGCCATGGCGTTTGGTCTGGCCAAAAAGTTAACCCTCACCGATGACTGCAAAGTCTGTCAGTTTCGCTTTGCCTGTCAGGGGGGCTGTCCAAAACATCGCTTTAGCCGGTCGTCATCAGGCACGGCAGGGCATAATTATCTGTGCGCGGGTTATCAGCATTTTTTCAAGCATATTCAGCCCGTTATGAACCTGTGGGCTGCGTTGCTGGCTCGAGGCTGTCCCCCTGCGGCTCTGATACAGTATTTGCGCAAGCAGCATCGATTCTCACTTCGTCGAGCGCGGTAAAGAATTGCTGCAATAGTCGAGAGCGAGTTTCCTTGCGGTGGAACATCACCATTGGAATGGTGAGCGTTTCTATCAACGGTATATAGGCTATCCCGGGCATTGAAATCAAACGGGCTGAGGCCGGTGCCACGGTCATTCCGTAACCAGAGGCAATGAGCAGTAGCGCCGAGTCGTACTGCTCTACCTCAATGACTCGCTGAGGTTTCACATCGAGTGAAACCAGTCGTGCCAGTAACTCATCGGCAAGGCTCGGTCTTTTTTGGTTGGTATAAATGATGAATCGTCCCCCGTTAAACGTGGCCAGTGAAACAGCGCAACCGCGTTTGGCCCGGGGATGTGTTTGTGGTAATACGGCGATAAGCTGTTCCTGATACAGCGTGATTTGTTCTATATCATCAGCAACCACATTGATTCGGCCTATACCAATATCAATATGCCCAGCACGTAGCGCTTCCACCTGCTGTATACTGTTCATCTCTACTACCTGAACTTCTACTTCAGGACACAACTGTATGAAACGTCTGACAACGGACGCTAAATGGGCGTGAAAATTGGCTGAGACAAAACCAATTTTGATTACGTTGACTTCCGGATGAAACATGCGCTGCGCGTAGCCTTGCATCTGTTCTGTGCGCTGCAAAATCTCTTTTGCTTGCTGATAAATAAGCGCCCCCGCTACGGTTGTCTTTAATGGCCGGGAACGCCTGTCGATGAGTTCCCCACCCATTTCATTCTCCAGCTCCTGGATCCGCTGGCTTAATGGTGGTTGCGATATACAAAGATGAGCGGCGGCTCTGGAAAATGAGCCTAATTCCACCACGGTGACAAAATACTTTAAACGCCTTAGATCCATCGAGCCCTCCTGGTTGTAAGAAAATGATACAACTCTATATCAAGCTGATATTCTGAAGACCATAATGATATTTCAATAGCGGACTTTTTTAAAACATACTTTGAAGCTCGTTTAATATCAGTATAAATATACGGAAGAGTATTTCAATATGAAAAATAAAATTGCATTAGAGGAACATTTCGCTACTGAGGATACTTTAGAAGACTCCTATGACTCTATCTATCCAGAGAAATGGCATGAAATTAAATATCATATTCAGGCGGTCGGCGAGCAACGTCTACGTCAAATGGATAACGCGGGTATTGAGTTGGCAATAGTGTCATTAAATGCACCTGCTATTCAGCGCATCCACGATCCTGTTCGTGCTATAGAGGTCGCGCATAGAGCCAATGATGCGCTGGCGGAACAGATCGAAAAACATCGCGATCGCTTTCGTGGATTCGCCGCTTTGCCAATGCAAGACCCGGATGCTGCTACGGAAGAAATGACCCGATGTTTTGTGGATTTGGGGTTCGTAGGTGCACTGGTCAACGGTTTTTCTCAACATGAAAGTGAGGATACCGCTCTTTATCTCGACGATGGTCGTTATGATGCATTCTGGGAGGTGTTTGCCGCCTTCCAGCGCCCTTTTTATCTCCACCCACGTAATCCGCTCCCGTCCCGAGCGCAGGTCTACCAGGGGCATCCCTGGCTACTGGGGTCTGCCTGGGCGTTTGGCGTTGAAACAGCCACTCATGCGTTGCGCCTGATGGGTTCAGGATTGTTTGACCGTCATCCTGATCTCCAGCTCGTTCTGGGTCACCTTGGCGAAGGTTTACCTGCCCTTATCTGGCGAATTGATCATCGGGTTGAGAATGAGCCACGAGGGTATCCGTGCAGCCATTCTTTCCAGCACTACTTTAGCCATAATTTTCACGTAACCACCTCTGGAAATTTCCGCAGCTCCGCTCTGCAAGTTGCTCTTCAGGAACTTGGCATTGAACGCATAATGTTCTCTACGGATTTTCCCTTTGAAGAGATGCAATGGGCATCAGACTGGTTTGATACACTACCGCTCAGTGAAAATGATAAATTGAAAATATCTCGTCACAATGCGCTGAATTTATTTAATCTTCCTCACTAATTAAAAGCCTATGAGGTCTGCGTCAGACCTCATTTTAAGTGCGTCTGTTAACAATTTATTGAATTAATATGTCATACCATGAGATTCACGTGACTTAGGTTTAAAGGATGAACGATGTCAATGATTCGACTGACCGGAGTATTTTTACTTCCCGGGTTATTATTGGGCTGTGGCGATCTGGATCAAATTGACATTCATCCGGAACTGAGGACGACGTTGATTGACCGTCCGCGCCTGGAGGTCGAACAGTGTTTGGGTAAGGCTGCGAAAGTGCATCAGTTGCATTTAGTCCACAGCGGGATTCTTCCCGACAATACCGATAAATTGTTGCTCCAGGGAATTCAGCAAAAGAATATTGCTGAAGTTGAGATCAGTGCGAGGGGAAACGATGTAACAGCAGTTGATTTTTATTACCTGCCACACAGCGTAAACCGTTTTGATGACATTGAAGCAATACTTGCGGCATGCAAAAGGTAACGGCAATCGAATTAATTATGAAACTACTCATCCACTCTATCCTGCTCTCCGCACTTTGTCTCTACGCCACTCAGGTCATGGCCTTTCAGAGCACATCACCAGAGCTGCCTTTTTCTACTGAACAGCCAGTACGTTCGGAGCAACAGATCCAGCAATATGTCTACTCAGAACAACATGAGCCGTTACAGACAACACCGCTGGGAAACTGTCACGCCAGCCCAGTTCCGGGTTGTAACTATCCCTCTGAAGCAGAGAAGGAATAAAGCGATCATCGTCCGGACGGCTAACCGGCGGTGCTCTTACTGTAACGTCTTCATAGTAATTGGGTGAGTCGTCGGCGGCATATCGTATTTTCCATGTGTGATACCTGTGCCGTTACGCTCAGCCAGCAGAGGGCGGAAATTGATGGCCGTTTTGCTAGTTTCTGCCTCAACCAACGTCTTCCCTTGTATCTCACTATTGGTCGTGTTTTGCGTATCTCAGCGGGCTGGCCTGGCGCCAGCCCGCTCGGTTTACAGCACCTTGCTGAGGAACGCGGCAGTGCGTGGGTTGCTCGGCGCGCTAAAGATCTGCCCCGGCTTGCCCTCTTCCTGAATCACGCCCTGGTCGATGAAGATCACTCTGTCGGCTACTTCGCGGGCAAAGCCCATTTCGTGAGTCACGATCACCATGGTCATCCCCTCGCTGGCGAGGTTTTTCATCACCTCCAGCACGTCGCCCACCAGCTCCGGATCCAGCGCCGAAGTGGGCTCATCGAACAGCATAATCGACGGCTTCATCGCCAGCGCACGGGCGATGGCTACCCGCTGCTGCTGGCCGCCGGACAGGCTCGAGGGCCAGGCGTCGCGCTTATCGCTTAAGCCCACCTTCGCCAGCAAGGCGTCCGCCAGGTCGACCGCCTGCTGGCGCGGCATATTGCGCAGATTCATCGGCGCCATAATCAGGTTTTCCAGCACCGTCATATGCGGGAACAGGTTAAAGCGCTGGAACACCATGCCGACGCTTTCGCGCATCTTGTTGAGGTCGGTGGTCCGGTCGTGGGCGGCAAAGCCGTTAACCACCACCTCGCCTTCGCTGACCGTTTCCAGGGCGTTCATGCAGCGCAGGAAGGTACTTTTTCCCGAGCCGGACGGGCCGATGATGCACACCACTTCCTGCGGTTTAATATCGCAGCTAATGCCGCGCAGCACGTGGCTGTCGCCGAAGCGCTTATGTAAGTTATTAATGTGAATCACTTTTGCCAAACCTCTTTTCCAGACGGTTAACCAGCTGCGCCAGCAGGAAGGTGATCACCCAGTAGACCAGGGAGATGGTCAGGTAGGGTTCCCAGTAGGTGGCGTAGGCGCCGGAGACGGTGCGCGCGGCGTAGGCCAGATCGGCCAGGCCAATCGCCGAAGCCAGCGACGAGTCTTTAACAATGGCGATGGCGTTGTTGCCCAGCGGCGGCAGAATGCGGCGAAACGCCTGCGGCAGGATCACCTTGCGCATGGTTTTCCACCACGGCATGCCCAGCGCGCGGGAGGCCTCCATCTGCCCTTTGTCGATCGACTGGATGCCGGCGCGGAAAATCTCCGACACATAGGCTCCGGCGTTAAGGGTGATCGCCACGATGCAGGAGAGGAACGCCCCGTAGCTGGCGCGCAGCTCGCGGGCAAAGTCAGCGCTCATCAGGCCGCTGGTCACCAGCAGGCCGTCGCGCGGGTTGATAAACAGCGGCACCAGCGCAAAGTGCACCACCATAATCTGCACGAACAGCGGCGTACCGCGGAAGGCGCTAACGTAAAAACGCACCGGAAACTGCACCAGGTAGCGGAGAATATATTTCCACGGCCCGTGCTCGGCCTTCGCCATCCGCCCGAGACCGAGAGTTAACCCCCACAGCGTCCCGAGGATCACGCAGATAATGGTACATTTAATCGTCATCAGGGCGCCGTCCACAAACAGCGGGCCGTACTCCTCGATGATCTCCCAACGGAATCCCGTCATAGTCCTTCCCTAAAAAATACGGCTATCGCCTGGGCGATAGCCGTGGTCACTGAAAAAGGTGGATTATTGCGCTGGCAGCGTCGGCACGTTGTCGTCGAACCAGGTTTTATAGATTTTGGCGTAAGTCCCGTCAGCAACAATCTTTTGCAGCCCGGCGTTGATCTTGCCCAGCAGTTCGCTGTTGCCTTTCGCCACCGCAATACCGAAATACTGACGCTCAAATTTGGCATCCGGCACCAGCTTGAACTGCTTCTCCGGGTGCTGTTTGATGTAGTACTTCACCACCCCGACGTCGCCCACCGCGGCGCTGACGCCGTCCTCAAACAGCTCCTGAAGCATCAGCGGGGTATTATCGAAACGCTTGATCGCGGTGCTGTTTTTGCCCAGCACCTCAGAAACCACGATATCGCCGGTGCTGGAGTTCACCACCCCGACCTTCTCGTTTTTCAGGGCCGCCAGCGAATCCACCTGCGAGTCCTGGGCGACGACGATAGACTGCTCGGCCGGGAAGTACGGCGCGGAGAAATCGACCATCTGTTTGCGTTTATCGGTGATGGTGATCCCGGAGATGATGATATCGCGGTCGCCGGTGTTCAGCGTGGCGAAGATGCCTTCCCATGGGGTATTGACCAGCTTGACGTCAAAGCCTTCGGCTTTAGCGATGGCTTTGATGATGTCGATGTCGAAACCTTCCAGCTGTTTCTGGCTGTTTTCAAATTCAAACGGCCGGTAGGTGCCGCCGGAACCGACGGTATAGGTTTCCGCAGCCGCCTGTCCGGCTGCCGTCAGCGCGGCCATCATGAAACACGCCTTGAGCAAATTCTTGACCATGAGATTTCCTTTTTATGCATTTATTTTGCATAAAAATACACACACTGACTTTTATATGCAACCGGAAACCTTCCCGCTGGTGAATTATCTCTTCAACTGCCCCGTTTACCGCCGGATTTACCGATGGCCCGGTGCAGGTCGTTGATTCGTTTCAGGGATTTCACCGTTTTTTGTGGCGTGGTGGAGGCCACCGACAGGACAATCATCTCCAGGCAGACCAGCACCGTGCCGTGCAGCGGCATCCGGCTGCTGTCCCCGCCGCGCGGGACGTCGATCACCACCTGCGCCTCCTGGCTGAAGCGCGAGTCCACCGCCTGGGTCAGCAGGATGGTCGGAATACCCAGCCGCTTCGCCTCGCGCAGGGTGGTCATCCCTTCGCGATGGGGGGATTTTTGCCCCATCATGATCAGCACATCGCCGCGCTGCAGGCCGATAAGCTGCTCGGCGAGGCTGAAGCCCGTGCGGTTCATCACATACGCCGGCAGGCCAATGCGGCTGAACAGCCGGGCGGTGTACTCGGCGAGGATCCCCGAGGCGCCGATGCCAAAGATCCCTACCTGGCGCGCGTCGCTGAGCAATGCCACCGCCTGGGCCACCGCCGCGCGGTTGTCGGCTCGCGACAGGACCTCGCAGACCCGCTGATGGCCTTCAAGCACAAAATCAATACTGGAGTTGACGTCGCTGGAGAGCGCCGTGACCGTCGAGCGCATCTTTTCCGCCGAGGTGACCGAGGTGCCGAACCAGCGCTCCATGGTCTGCTTAAGCTCGCGCAGCCCGGCGAAACCCAGCGCCTGGATGGCGCGTACCACCGTGGCGTCGGAGGTCTGGGTCGCCGTGGCGATCTCCATCGCCGTATGCTCCAGCACCACCTCGCGGTTGTCGTTGATATAGCTGACCACGGCCCGCAGCCGGGGGGAAAGCTGGTGCGCCCGGGCGCGATAGCGTTCGCCGAACAGATCGACTTTGCCCTTCTCTTTTTTTACCGCGCTTTTCATTTGGCCTCCGCCGGGATGGGCCTGCCGGCAATATGCGACTGCACCTGGGCCACCATCAGAGACAGCGCGGCGTAGGAGTTAGAGATCACCTCTTCCCGCGGCAGCAAAATATAGTGCCCGATGCGGCAGGCGCGCATAAAGTCGCACCAGCCGGGCATCACGCCTTCCATCGCCTGCAGCTCATCCTGCGGCTTACCGCCGGTATCCGACCGCCAGGTGGCGAAGACAAAATCGGCGTCCAGCTCCGGCAACTGTTCAGCGCTGACGTCAATGCGCTGACCGTCGGGGATCCGCTCAATCAGCGGCGGAAAGCGGAACCCGGCGTCGCGCAGCACCCGGCCCAGCGCATGATACGAATGATGCACCGTGACCTTGCCGTTGTTCGCCTGGATCACGGAGACGCTGTACTGCGGTGGATTGATCATCGCTTTCAGCTGTTTGATTTGTTCCTGATAGCGGCGCTCAAGGATCGCCAGCCGCGGCTGGGTGCCGGTCAGCTGCGCCAGCTTGCGGTAAATCTCCGGGGCGCTACCCTGCAGATGGTCGATGCTCACCGTCGGGGCAATCTTCTCCAGTTGCTCCACTGACACATGGCGGCTGGGCTCGGTGATAATCAGATCCGGCTTTACGGCGGCTATCGCTTCCAGATCGATATCGGCGGTGCCAATAAAGCGGATATCGCTGTTGTCGAAATCGACACCGGTGAGCTGGGCGCTGGCGCGCAGATAGTGGCTGCCGTCCGGGCGCGTCCGGCCGTGGCTGGCGATCGGCGGCACCCCGAGCTCAATCAACGGAATGGTAATATCGAGATCGTGCATCGAAACAATGCGCTGCGGATGCAGCGGGACGGTGACCGTGCGGCCTAAATCATCGGTGAAAGTTTGAGTTTGTGGGGCGGCGGCGCTGACGGCCCCCGTCAGCAACAGCAGCAATGAGACGAACCAACGCATACTACCTTCCTGGTTAAAGGGCATCACGGCGACGCCAGAGCAAGACAACAAAGAATGGGCAGCCCACCAGGGCAATGACAATCCCCGCCGGGATCTGCAGCGGGGCAAACGCCAGCCGGCCAAGGGTATCGGTTACCAGCACCAGCAAGGCGCCAATCAGCGCGCTGCCGCACAGCAGCGATACCTGGCCGCCGCGCAGCACAAAACGCGCCATATGCGGCGCCATCAGGCCCACAAAGCCCAGGCTGCCGACGCAGGAGACGCTGGCCGAGGTCAGCAGCACCGGCGCGAAAAAGCGCAGCATCGTCAGCTGCTGCAGACGTACGCCGAGGCCGATGGCGGTCCGGTCGCCCAGCAGCGCCACGTCCGCCGCCCGGGCGGTACAGAACAGGATGATGGCCCCGGGCAGCGCCCAGCAAAAGGCCACCGCCAGCAGCGGCCAGGTCGCGGCCTGCAGGCTGCCCGCCAGCCAGATCATCGCCGTCTGCACGTCGCGAACGTCGGCGGTGGTCATAAAGATGCCGACCGCTGCCGCCAGAGTCCAGGAGACGCCGATGCCAATTAAAATAAAGCGCGGCCGCGAACAGTCGCGCGCCAGCGTCAGGACCAGCAAGGCCACCGCCACGCCGCCGACCATTCCCGCCAGCGGCCGCCAGACCAGGCCTACCGCCGGGAAAAACAGCACCAGCGCCAGCACCACGATGCTGGCCCCCTCTTTGACGCCAATCAGCCCCGGGTCGGCCAGCCCGTTACGGGTGATGCTCTGCATCGCCGCGCCGGCCAGCCCCAGCATGGCCCCGCACAGCAGCGCCATCAGGATCCGCGGCAGGCGGATATCAAACAGAATAAAGCGCGGCTGCTCGCCCATATCCTGCGGCGCCAGCAGGGCCCGCGCCAGCGTCGACGCGGGCAACGGAAAGCTGCCGCGGCTGAGGCTGTACAGCCCGAGCGCCAGCAGCATCAGCATCATGATGGCGGCAATGTTGAGCGCCGCCGGGCGCAGCAGCAGCTGGCGGGAGGCGATAACCAGCGGCCGAAAACCGGCCCGGTGAACAGCGCGCGTCATTTAAAAAACCTCGCGGCGATAAAGATAAACAGCGGCGCGCCCACCAGGGCGGTCATCGCCCCGGTCGCCAGCTCCTGCGGCGCGACCAGCGTCCGGGCGGCGATGTCCGCCAGCACCAGCACCAGCGCCCCCACCGGCGCCGCCAGGGGCAGCGCCAGACGGATATCTTCCGTCACCAGACGGCGCACCACGTGCGGCACCACCAGCCCGACAAAACCGATCGGCCCGGCCACCGCCACCGCCGCACCGCACAGCAGCGCAATCGCCAGCAGACCCAGCAGCCTCGTCTGGACGAGATTAATGCCAAGGCCCAGCGCCACCTTATCCCCCAGCGCCAGCACATTAAGCCGTGGGGCAATGAGCAGCGCGACGCCAAGGCCGATCAGCGCCGGAACCAGCGCCGTCTGCAGCGTGCTCCAGTTCAGTCCGGCCAGGTCGCCGGCCAGCCAGGTACGCATCGCCAGCAGCGTCTGTTCATCGAGGATCAATATCGCCGCCGTCACCGCCGACGCAAACGCTGACAGCGCCACTCCGCACAACGTGATGCGCAGCGGCGTCGCCCCGCCACGCCCGGCAGAGGCCAGCGCCATCACGCCGCCGAACAACAGCGCTGCGCCGCAGGCGGCGGTCAGCGGGCGCCCGGCGGGGAAAGCGCCGAGAGACAGGCCCAGCGCCGAGGTCGCCACCACCGCCAGCGAGGCGCCGGCGTTAAGGCCGAGAATATGCGGCTCGCCAAGTGGGTTACGGATCACCGTCTGCAGCAGCAGCCCGGCGACGCCGAGCGCCGCGCCGGTCAGCAGCGCTGCCGCCAGCCGCACCAGGCGCAGATCGACGATGATTCGCTGGTCGAAGTTGCGCGGATTGTACTCCAGCAGCGCCTGCAGCACCGTCTGTGGGGCGATCCAGCGGGCGCCTAAGCCAAGATGCACCAGCGAGGCGGCGATAAGCAGTAGCGTTAGCAGCAAGAGCGCCAGTCGGGGGCGGGCATGACGCCGCGCGGCGTACAGAACGGCGGCGCTCATGCGTCAACGGCCTGGCGGGCGCGAAACGGCATAAAGAACGGTTTGCCGGTTTGCGGGTTAATCGACATCTGCACGTCAACGTCAAACACGCGTTTAATCAGCTCAGGGCTACAGACATCGTTGTCGCTAATCGTGCCGGCGATGCGCCCCTGTTTGAGGAATACCAGCAGATCGGCGTAGTTAACGGCAAAGTTAAGGTCATGGAGCACCGTCACCACCGTGCGGCCATGTTCGCGGGTGAGAGTCTGGAGCAGCTCGAGGATATCGACCTGATAGCGCAGATCGAGCCAGGTGGTCGGCTCATCGAGCAGAATGGTGGCCGTTTGCTGGGCCAGCGCCATGGCGATCCAGCAGCGCTGACGCTGGCCGCCGGAGAGGCTGTCCACCGGCAGATGGGCGAATTCGGCGGTACCGGTTAAGCGCAGCGCCTCCTCCACCGCCAGCTCATCGGCCTCGGACCACTGGCGCATCAGCCCTTGCCATGGGTAGCGCCCGCGCGAGACCAGCTCGAAAACCGTTAACCCTTCCGGGGTCAGCGGCGATTGCGGGAGGATGCCCAGCTGGCGCGAGACGGCCTTCGTCGGCATCTGGTGAATGGCTTGCCCGTCCAGACGCACGCAGCCGCCGAGCGGTTTCAGCATTCTGGCGATGGTCGAGAGCAGCGTGGATTTACCGGAGCCGTTCGCCCCGGCCAGCACCGTCATTTTGCCGGTGGGAATGGTCAGGTTGATATCGTCAACGATCAGGGTCTGGCCGTATCCGGCCGACAGGGCATCCAGTACGATCCCCTGCTCTGCAGGTTTCACCCGCTGTGGCATAACTCGCTCCTGCGCCGCAGCGTTCCAGGCCATCGCTGAACAGTCTGCAGTCAAACAAAAATAAATCTCATTCTCTTTTGATCATGACGGGGATAGATGTAGTAGTCAATACTCGCCATTGTCATCCATCCGTCGCGAGCACTACAGCGAGGCTGCGCAACAGTAAAACCAATAAAATCATTTAATATCAATAAAATAACAACACACCACCTCATTGAAAAGACGTGATGACCCCGCCATTCCCCACCGCCAATTTTTTATCTTACATAACATTTACTACTACATCCCTTCATGATTGAATGATTCTCAATTACACATCTGAAGGCGCGTTCAGACGCTAAACAGAGTGCTTTTATTATTCAGGGCAATGATTTTATTGGCTTAATCTGACCGCAAAGGCAGATTCGTTCACGAGAAACAGATAATGACTCAACCCCATGTCGCCTGCAGAGCGTTGCAAGGGCGCGCGCTTTTTTCGCTTCTTTTTTTAGCCTCACCGGGATTAATGGCCGCCGACAATAGCGCGGCGAAAAGTAATAACGACGCGGAAGAGACCATCACCGTGGTGGCCGACGGCGCGCAGCAGAGCGCCACCAGCGGCTATCAGCCACTCAGCTCCGCCACCGCGACGCTGACCTCGATGCCGCTGCTGGATATTCCGCAGGTGGTTAATACCGTCAGCGATCGGGTTCTCGAAGATCAGCACGCCACCTCACTCGATGAGGCGCTGTATAACGTCGCTAACGTGGTGCAGACCAACACCCTCGGCGGTACCCAGGACGCCTTTACCCGCCGCGGCTTCGGCGCCAACCGCGACGGCTCGATCATGACCAACGGTCTGCGCACCGTGCTGCCACGCAGTTTTAACGCCGCCACCGAACGGGTGGAAGTCCTGAAGGGGCCAGCTTCGACGCTGTACGGTATCCTCGACCCCGGCGGGCTGATCAACGTCATCACCAAACGGCCTGAGCGGCAGTTCTCCGGTTCGGTTTCCGCGACGTCCACCAGCTTTGGCGGCGGTACCGGCAGCTTCGACGTCACCGGCCCCATCGAAGGCACGAATCTGGCGTACCGGCTGATTGGGGAATACCAGAATGAGGATTACTGGCGCAATTTTGGTAAAAACAAAAGCAGCTTTATCGCCCCTTCCCTGACCTGGTTTGGTGAACGGGCGACGGTGACCGCGTCCTATTCGCACCGCGACTACAGCGCGCCTTTTGACCGCGGCACTATTTTCGATCTGAATACCGGCCATGCGGTGAACGTCGATCGCAAAACCCGCTTCGATGAAGCGTTTAATATTACCGATGGCTATTCCGATCTCGCTCAGCTCAACGCCGAGTATCGCCTTAACGACGCCTGGACCGCGCGCTTCGACTACAGCTACAGCCAGGATAATTACAACGATAACCAGGCGCGGGTGATGGCCTATGATTCGGCGACCGGCAACCTCACCCGCCGGGTCGACGGTACCCACGGTTCAACGCAGAAGATGCACTCCACCCGCGCTGACCTGCAGGGCAACGTGGTGGTAGGCGGTTTTTATAACGAACTGCTGACCGGCGTCGCCTATGAGAATTACGATCTGCTGCGCACCGATATGCTGCGCTGCAAGAACGTGAAAGGCTTTAACATCTATCATCCGGTCTACGGCACCCTCGACACCTGTAATACCGTCTCCGCCTCCGACAGCGATCAGCGTATCCAGCAGGAGAGCTATGCCGCATACGTGCAGGACGCGCTGTACCTGACCGACAACTGGATCGCCGTCGCCGGCGTGCGCTACCAGTACTACACCCAGTACGCCGGTAAAGGCCGACCGTTTAACGTCAATACCGACAGCCGCGATGAGAAATGGACGCCGAAAGCCGGCCTGGTCTACAAGGTGACGCCGAACGTCTCCCTGTTCGCCAACGTCGCCCAGTCGTTTATGCCGCAGTCGTCGATCGCCAGCTATATCGGCGAACTGCCGCCGGAAGAGTCCACCTCTTACGAAGTGGGCGCCAAATTCGACCTGTTAAACGGCATTACCGCCAATATCGCGCTGTTTGATATTCATAAGCGTAACGTGCTGTACACCGAGAGCATTGGCGATGAGACAGTGGCCAAAACGGCGGGCAAGGTGCGTTCCCAGGGCGTGGAAGTGGACCTGGCCGGGTCCATCACCGATAACCTCAGCGTGATCGCCAGCTACGGCTACACCGACGCCAAAGTGCTGGAAGATCCGGATTACGCCGGGAAACCGCTGCCAAACGTACCGAAACATACCGGCTCGCTGTTCCTGACCTATGACATTCATAACGTCTATAACAGCAATACCCTGACCGTCGGCGGCGGCGGTCATGCGGTCAGCAAGCGCTCCGGCACCAACGGCGCGGATTATTATCTGCAGGGCTATGCGGTGGCGGATGTGTTCGCCGCCTATAAGATGAAGCTGCAGTATCCGGTGACGCTGCAGGTGAATGTGAAGAACCTGTTTGATAAGACCTATTACACTTCCTCGATCGGCACCAATAACCTCGGCAACCAGATTGGCGACCCGCGCGAAGTGCAGTTCACAGTGAAGATGGATTTTTAAGCCGGACCATGGCGTCGCGCCGGATGTTCATTGCCGGGCGGCGCTGCGCTTGCGCCGGCCTACAACTGCATAGCCTGGGGTCCTTCCCCTTCCTGTCGAGTTCGTAGGCCCGGTAAGGCGCAGCCGCCACCGGGCAAAAATGTGGCGCCTGGCGCCGGAT
>NZ_JANCOB010000001.1:1268165-1312624 GCF_024296565.1 Klebsiella sp. SWET4
CCCCTTCCTGTCGAGTTCGTAGGCCCGGTAAGGCGCAGCCGCCACCGGGCAAAAACGTGGCGCCTGGCGCCGGATGTTCATTGCCGGGCGGCGCTGCGCTTGCACCGGCCTACCTTTCCGTGACCTTTGTCGCAGCCGCCACCGGGCAATGCGTTCAGCTTACCAGTCCTCCTCCTGGCCGAGGATGCGCAATATATCCTGACGATGCTGCAGCAGCTGCGGGTTATCGCGATGACGGGGAAAATCCAGCGGCAGCGCGAACTCGGCGATAATCCGCCCTGGACGCGGCGACATCACCAGTACCCGCTCGCACAGCAGCAGCGCCTCTTCGATATCGTGGGTCACCAGCAGGCTGGTATACCCCTGCTGCTGCCAGAGGGCGATCAGCTCCCGCTGCATGCTGATGCGAGTCAGGGAATCCAGCTTACCCAACGGCTCGTCGAGCAGCAGCAGGCGCGGTTCGTTCAATAAGGCGCGCGCCAGCGCCGCACGCTGCGCCATCCCCCCGGACAGCTGCCGCGGCCACGCCTCGCTGAAGGCCTGCAGCCCGATGCGGTCAATCAGCGCGTCGGCCTTCGCCTCCAGCCCCTTTTTGCCCTGTGCCTGCGGGCCCAGCAGCACGTTCTGCCGTACCGTCAGCCATGGGTAGAGCGTCGGATCCTGAAACACAAGGATCCGCTCCGGCCCCGGGGCGCCGGGCGCCGCGCCGTCGATCTGCATCTGTCCGCTCTGCGGCGCTTCCAGCCCCGCCAGCAGCCGCAGCAGGGTTGATTTACCGCAGCCGGAAGGACCCAGCAGCGCCACGCTTTCCCCCGGGCGCAGCTGCAGACTGATATTCTCCAGCACCGGTACCGTCTGTTTGCCAAGCGTAAACGCATGATGAAGATGGCTGATGGATACCGCCGCGCCGCGCGCTATCGCCGGCGAATCTGGCGTCGCTGT
The DNA here is from genome assembly GCF_024296565.1 of Klebsiella sp. SWET4. Taxonomy (NCBI): domain Bacteria; kingdom Pseudomonadati; phylum Pseudomonadota; class Gammaproteobacteria; order Enterobacterales; family Enterobacteriaceae; genus Klebsiella; species Klebsiella sp. SWET4. The sequence goes on from NZ_JANCOB010000001.1 coordinate 1,269,108, forward strand.
TACCATTGCATTCCTCCTCGCTGCCAGCTAAGCAGCCGGTCACGCAGCATAAATAATCCGCTTATCAGGCCGGAGCATAACAACGCCATTACCAGCAGCGCGGCGTACATATTCGGATAGGCCGCCCAGCCCTGGGCCCACTGGAGGTAAAAGCCGATCCCTGACTTCACCCCGACCATTTCGGCGACAATCAGCACCGAAAACGACGCGCCGAGCCCCATAAACAGGCCGACAAAGACGTTCGGCAGCGCGGCGGGGATCGCCACCCGCAGGATCAGGAAACGCTGGCTGGCGCCGAGGGTCCGCGCCACGTCGTACCACGCCTTATCAATGCCCATCACTCCGGACCAGGTCAGCACCGTGACCGGGAACCAGGTGCTCAGCGCGATCAAAAACACGCTGGCGCCGAAGCTCGAGGGAAAAATAAACAGGCACAGCGGCAGCAGCGCGGTGGACGGCACCGGGCCCAGCAGACGTAACACCGGATGCACCCAGTAGCCAATCCGTTGCGACCAGCCGATGGCCAGACCGGTGATGAACCCGCTGCTGGTGCCCAGCAGCACGCCGAGCCCCAGCAGCCCCAGCGAGTGCAGCAGGCTGTCGAGCAGGCGCGGCCAGTCGTCGTGCAGTACTTCGATCAGCGCCTGCGGCGGCGCGAAAAACGGCACCGGTAGCACGGCGCTCTTGGCGGTCAGCCCTTCCCAGACAGCAAACAGCACCGGCAACAGCGCCAGCCACTTGCCGGCATGCCGCACACGCGCGCCGCGCGCTCGCCAGTAGCGATAGCTCAGCGCCAGCAGCAGTAATCCACCGCCGAGGGTGAATTGCGCCAGCGCCCACCCTTCGCTAAACGGCCAGCGCCGCCCGGCATCGGGCCAGGCCAGGGTAAACAGACCGCCCAGCAGCCACAGCGCGGCGGCCAGCAGCCCTTCTCCCCACAGCGGCGCGCGGCCGGTGGGGCGCGCCAGAGCCTGCTCAGGCGAATACGTTGGCATAGATACTCTCCGCGAACTGATGGGGATCGGTACCCGGCTTGATCACCTGCACCCGCTGCAGGTCGACCGCGTACTGCGTCAGCTCTTTCACGAATGCTTCGCCCACCGCATGATGGCCGTGGCCCTGCCCGTGCAGGATGCCGCTCACCTCCGCTTCACTGGTGTTCAGGGCATGGGCGAGGAAGGATTGCGCCACGCTTTCCGGATGCGCTGCGGCATAGCTGTGCGCCTCAAGGATCGCCTGAGTGAGCGCGGCGGCCGCCGGTTTATGGTCCCGCGCCAGGCTTCCGCTCACCCCCAGCACGCAGCAGCTGAGGTTGGCATAATCCCCGGTCATATTGCTGGCGATCAGCTGATACTTGCCGGTCTCCAGCAGACGATAGCTGAATGGCTCGCTGCCGCTGATGGCGGCGATTTCGCGCTTGTCCAGCGCCACGCTGAGCAGATCCGCCGGGTAGACTTTCCACTGCACGTCGCTGATCGGGTCGATACCGTGGCGCTTAAGCAGAATGGCGAAGAAGTTTTTATCCGGCCCGGCCATGTCGGTGACGCCGATGGTTTGTCCCTTCAGGCTCTCGAGGCCGCCGAACGGCGAGTCTTTGGCCGTCAGCAGGTTCAGACAGCCGCCGTGGGTCCCGGCGGTGAGCTTGACGTCAAAGCCCTGCTCCAGCGCCTTCAGCCAGCGCAGCGCCATCCCCACCCCGGCGTCGGCCTTACCGGTGGCGATCGCCTCCAGCAGCACATCAGTGGAGTTGCCGAAGTTAACAAACTCAACGTCGAGGTTATATTTACTGAAAATCTTCTGCTGCTCGGCGACGGCGACCGGCGCGAGGCATACCGCGCTTTTATTGATCGCCAGCTTGATCTTGTAGGGCTTTGGCAGGCGCAGCGCCGGATGGGCATCGCCGCTGGCCATGTCCGCCATATCGTGAGCCCACAGCGGCAGAGAGACCCCGGCCAGCGCCAGGCCGCCGCTGAGCTGTAAAAAACGGCGGCGGGAAAAAGTGTTTCTGGTCATGGTGTCACCTCGGCGGCGGGCACGCTAAAGCTGGGGTCAAAGGTCGGCTTCACGTCCAGCCGGGTGCGGATCAGGCCGTTGGCGAGATAAAAGTCCGCCGTTGCCTGCTGCTGGGTCACCGTTTCCTCTGCCAGCGGCTGCCACTGCGACTGGCGGTTGGCAAACTGCGCGCGGGCGATCTCCGCCGGGAAGCGGATGATCTCCCCCAGCGTTTTGCCGTAGCTGTCGAGATTGGCGTAGGCCCAGCGCTCGGCGCCGGCCAGGCGCTGGAGATAATCCTGCAGCGCGGCGCGTTTTTGCGGATCGTTAAGCGCGGAATCCGTTGCCGCGAGGAAGGTATTCCCCGGCAGCAGCCCTTTGCCGCTCACCAGAATCTGCCCCTCGTTGGTCTTCACCATCTGGGTGGTGTAGGGCTCCCAGGTCGCCCAGGCGTCTACCGAACCGTTAAGCAGCGCCACTTTGGCGTCCACCGGGCCGAGGAACACCCACTGCACCTCCTTCGGTGAAATCCCCGCCTGCTCCAGCGCTTTCAGCGCCACGAAATGACCAATCGACCCTTTACCGGTGGCGATGCGTTTGCCTTTTAAATCGGCGCCGCTTTTTAACGTGCTGCCGGGGGAAACCAGCACCGCGGTCCCCGCCGGGTTGCTTTTATCCACGGCAATGGCCTTGACCGGCGCACCGTTGGCCAGAGCAAACAGCAACGGCGCATCGCCGATGATCCCCGCGTCCACGGCGCCCGCGTTGAGGGCTTCCGCCAGCGGCGCGGCGGCCGGGAACTCGGCCCACTTAATGTCGTAAGGGAGATTTTGCAGGGCGTTGGCCGCCTCCAGCTGCGAACGCATGCCGCCTTTTTGATCGGCGATACGCAGGGTGATCCGCTCCTGCGCTGTCGCGTAGCCGCCCAGCGCCAGCAGCATCAGCGCTGCCGCCACCCGGCCTGAAAATGATAGACGCATCGTGATTATCCTTGTGATTGAAAGACGAAGTTGCCGGCTGCCAGCCAGGCGCTGTCGCTCTGTGGGGTATGTACCCGTCCGCAGAGCACGTTGCGGTAGTGGCGTTCCAGCGGGTTCTGTCGGCTCAGGCCATGATTGCCGGTCAGCTCGAGCGCAATATTCACCGCCTGAATGGCGTTGTCGGTGATGGTGACTTTCGCCAGATTGGCCTCGATAGCGGAAAAGCGCAGCGCGGCGGCCTGCTCCAGCAGGCTGCGGTTGACCAGCAGCAGCCCGGCGATCTGCCCGACTTTCTCCTGCACCCGTGGCAGACGAGAGAGCGGATGACCGAGACCGGCGGGTACCCGTCCCGCCAGCCACCTCACCAGCCAGTCGTGAGCGGCGTGGGCAATGCTGTCATAGATCGCCGCCAGCAGCGCCGTCTGCCGGTTGGCGAACAGGCGAAACGGTTCGGCCTCCGCGGCGGGTGGCGCATCGGCCGGCCAGACATCCACCGCGTGCTCTGCCGCCACCCGCACGTGGTTAAAAATAACTTCATGGCTGCCGGTGGCCCGCATCCCGGCGTGATCCCAGCTTTTCACCACGCTGATACCCGGGCTGTCGCCAGCCACCAGCCAGGTGCCCACCAGCGGCGGGTTATCATCGCTTCTGGCCCACACCGCCAGCCAGCGCAGCCCTTCAATGCCGGTGGTATAAATTTTATGGCCGCTGATGTCCCAGCCCTCCGCGCGACGGGTCGCCACGGTGTCCGGCAGGCCGCCCCGCGCCGGGGATCCCAGCTCCGGCTCGACGCGCAGGCTGTTGATCAGGCCACCGTGTTCGACAGCATCGTGAAAAACCTGCTGGCGCAGCGGCGCGTGCCAGGCGTCATTTTCCGCCAGCCGCAAATGGTGCAGATACTGCATGCAGACAATCAGCGCTGTCGCCGGCTCTCCCCAGGCGATGGCGGCGATGACCTGCTGCAGCTGGGCCAGAGTGGCGCCCGCGCCGCCGCAGGATGACGGCACGGCGAGACTTAACCAGCCCCCCGCGCGCAGATGGTCGATATTACGCTGGGGAAAGTCGCCGCTGGCATCAAGGCTGGCCGCCTGCTCCGCCATCTGCTGGCGGAGCGCCGTCAGCTGCCGGGCCCAGTCGTCGCGCTCAGGATGGATCACGATGCGCGCTCCGCCACCGCACGCCGGGCAGCTTTTTCCCGGGCGATCGGCAGCAGCGCCCGGCCATAGTCGGCCGCGTCGTTCAGCGGATCGAAGCCGCGGATCAGGAAGTTACGCACGCCGAGGTCGTAGTAATCGAGCAGCGCATCCGCCACCTGCTCCGGGGTGCCCACCAGGGCGGTGGAGTTATGTCCGCCGCCCACCAGTTGGGCGATGCCGGTCCACAGACGTTTGTCCACCACCCTGCCCTGCGCCGCGGTGGCCCGCAGCCGCTGGGCGCCGATGCTGTCCGGTTTGGCTTTGAAACCCCCTCCGCGTTGCGCCGCCTGCTCGGTGGCGACGTGAAGGATATGCTCGGCTTTCTCCCAGGCTTCGGCTTCGCTGTCGGCGATAATCGGCCGGAACGAGACGCTGAAGCCGATATCACGCTGGTGTTTCGCCGCTTCGGCGCGCACGCGCTGGATGGTCTCTCCGGTTTGCGCCAGCGACTCGCCCCACAGGGCGAAGACGTCGGCATGTTTGCCGGCGACGGCGATGGCCGCTTCCGACGAGCCGCCGAAGTAGATGGGAAGATGCGGTTTTTGCAGCGGGCGAATGGCGGACCAGGCCTGCTCGGCCTGATAAAAATCGTTGTGAATATCCACCGGCTGCTCGCTGGTCCACACCTGGCGCACGGTGTCGAGGAAGGCGTCGGTGCGGGCGTAGCGCTGGTCGTGGTCGAGATAATCGCCATCCCGGCGCTGCTCGGCATCGTTGCCGCCGCTGATGATATGCACCGCCAGCCGGCCCCCCAACAGGTGCTCAAGGGTGGCGAATTTGCGCGCGGCGAGGGTTGGCGAAACAAAACCGGGGCGATGAGCCAGCAGGTAATGGATTTTCGGCGTCGACAGCCCCGCCAGGGCCGTCACCAGAAAGCCGTCGGGTTGATCGGACCAGTGGCCGACCAGCAGACGATCAAACCCGGCGGCTTCATGGGTTTGCGCAAAGCGAACGATATAGTCGCGGTCAAAGATCGGCCCCACCGGGGCAATCGTTTCGGAAGAGAGGCGGTGGCCAATCATGCCGAGAAACTGAATGCTCATGAACAACTCCTTGCGTCAGGGTAATGGAGTGGCCGCGACAGCGGCGCTGGTCATTACCCTATACAGAGTGTGTTAATGAGCAAAATGCATTTTTATCATATCTTAATATGCTGAATTAGCATTAAACAAAAATGCATAGTGCTTTCAGTCGGATACTGTCAGCTGCTGCACCACTTTGCTGGCGAAAAAGGTCAGCGGCGGCTGCAGGTTTGCCAGATACTGGGCGTGGATCAGCCACAGTGAGACCGCAGGCTGAAAATCGCTGAGATTGAGGACCGCGATCTCGTCCCGCCACGGGCTGCAGGCCAGCGCCGCCCGCGGCACCAGACCCAGCCCCTGTCCCTGCGCCACCAGCGCTATCTGCAGCTGCGCGCCCGCGCTTTCGACATTGAGCTTCAACCGCAATCCCTGACTCTGCAGCTCGCGAATGAGCCCGGCGCGCAGGCCACAACCGTCGGGGTTAAGGATCCAGCCCTGTTCGGCGCACTCCCGCAGGGATGACGCGCGCAAATTCAAACGCCGGCTGACGATCGGCACCACCTCCAGGGGACACAGCAGGCGCCCGCTATAGCCCTCGGCGAAGCTTTGCTGGGCCGGCCCCATCGCCAGCATGCCGTCCAGCTCGCCGTTTTCCAGCCGACGCTGCAGCTGTCCGCTCCAGCCGCAGGTGATCTGCGGCGACAGTCCGGGAAACTGCTGGCTCAGCGTCGACAGCGCCGCCGGCAGGGCAATCTCGCTGAGACTCTGCGGCACGCCGAGACGCAGCGCGCCGCGCGGCTCGCCTTGCGGATCCAACAGGCTGTAGAGTTTTTTCGTCTCACGCTTAATGCTCAGACACTGCTCGTACACCCGGTGTCCGGCGGCGGTCAGGGTCAGCGGGCGGGTCTGGCGCTCCAACAGCGTCACGTTCAGCTCCTGTTCCAGACGCTGAAGACGCCGGGTGATGGCCGACTGGGTGATCCCCAGATATTCCGCGGCCTGATTGAGGGAGGAAAACTGCACCGTGGCCAGCAAAGCGTCAATATCGTCAATGCGCATAGGATCCTTATGTGAAATTTGCATATTAATATATGCGTAAATTGCATTTAAATAATATTAACGCCTCTGTTAGCGTTTTGACCAGTCCCTCTGACAGGAACCGCACATGACTGCACCACGACTGGAAAAATTACGCCATTTCATTCATGAGGTAGACCGCCTGCACCGTGAGCACCACCAGACCGCCCCGCTGCTTGACGCCGTGGCGCAGCGGCTGGTGGCGCTGGTGCGTTACGACGACTGGCTGCCGGAAGAGTACACCCTGCCGCATCCGCACCATTACCAGCAGTATCTGCTGCATGCCGACTCCGGGGAGCGCTTCTCGATTGTCAGCTTCGTCTGGGGACCGGGGCAAGCGACGCCGATCCATGACCACCGGGTGTGGGGGGCCATTGGTATGCTGCGCGGCGCGGAGGAAAACCAGCGCTACCAGCTGGATGCCGATGGCATACCGCGCGCGCTGGGCGCCGCCACGCTTCTGGAAGCAGGCCAGGTGGAGAAAGTCTCCGCTGACGATGGCGATATTCATCGCGTCAGCAATGCGCTGGCGGATCGCGTCTCCATCAGCATTCACATCTACGGCGGCAATATCGGCGCGGTGAAGCGCGCCGTGTACACCCCGGAAGGGCAGCAGAAACCGTTTATCTCCGGCTACTCTAACCGCCATTTACCCAATATCTGGGATTCCTCCCGCGAACATCAAGGATAACCACTATGTCCACCTACGCTTATCGCCAGGCCGCCGGGATACGCCAGGCGCTGCTCGACCGTCGTGAACTGGCGCTGATCGACGTCCGTGAAGAGGCCGATTTCGCCACCGCTCATCCGCTGTTTGCCGTCAATCTGCCGCTCAGCAAACTGGAGCTGGAGGTCCGCCGGCGGATACCGCGCTTCACCACCCCGCTCACCGTCTACGACAACGGCGAAGGTCTGGCGGAGATCGCCGTCGAACGGCTACGGGCCTGGGGCTATCAGGATGTGGCCCTGCTGACAGAGGGGCTCGCCGGCTGGCGCCGCAGCGGCGGCGAGCTGTTTCAGGACGTCAACTCCGCCAGCAAAGCCTTTGGTGAACTGGTGGAAAGCGTGCGTCACACACCGTCGCTCAGCGCCCAGGAGGTTCAGGCGCTCATCGACAGCCGGCAGGAGGTGGTGATCGTCGACGCCCGGCGCTTCGATGAGTACCAGACCATGAGCATCCCCGGCAGCATCAGCGTGCCCGGCGGCGAGCTGGCCCTGCGGGTGGAGAGCCTGACGCCCTCCCCGCAGACGCCGGTTATCGTCAACTGCGCCGGACGCACCCGCAGCATCATCGGCACCCAGTCGCTGATCAACGCCGGCGTGCCAAACCCGGTCCATGCCCTGCGCAATGGCACTATCGGCTGGACGCTGGCCGGCCAGACGCTGGCGCACCAGCAGCAGCGGCAATACGATCCCTCCGCCCGCGCCTCCGGCGCCCGGGCCGCTGAGGTGGCGCATCTTGCCGAACGGGCCGGGGTGGCGGTCATCGATGAGGCCACGCTGCAACGTTGGCTGCAGCAGAACGACCGCACTACCTTCCTGTTTGATGTCCGCAGCCCCGAGGAGTACGCGGCGGGTCACTATCCCGGCAGCCTGAGCGCGCCAGGCGGCCAGCTGGTGCAGGAGACCGATCACTTCGCCAGCGTACGAGGGGCGCGCATTGTGCTGCTGGATGACGATGGCATCCGGGCGGCGATAACCGGCTCGTGGCTGGCGCAGATGGGCTGGGAGACGGCGCGGCTGAGTGCGCTGTCGGCCAGCCAGTTGAGCGAACGCGGGGTGCCGGCCGCCGAGGTGCCGCCCGGCCCGCAGGCGGAGGAGATAAGCCCGGCGCAGCTGGCGCAACAGCTGGACGAACCCGGTACGGTGGTGCTCGATTTCACCACCAGCGCCAACTTTGTCGCTCGCCATATCCCCGGCGCGTGGTGGCTAACGCGCTCGCAGCTGCGCCAGGCCCTGGATGTGATCCCTCCCGCCCAACGTTACGTGGTGACCTGCGGCAGTAGTCTGCTGGCCCGCTACGCGGTGCCGGAGGTGGCGGCCTTGACCGGTAAACCGGTGCAGCTGCTTACCGGCGGGACGCTGGCGTGGATCGCCGCCGGTCTGCCGCTGGCGCATGGCGACAGCGGCCTCGCCGTCGAGCGCCTTGACCGCTATCGTCGTCCGTACGAAGGAACCGATAATTCCGCCGAGGCCATGCAGGCTTATCTGGAGTGGGAGTATGGCCTGGTGGATCAGCTGGCCCGCGACGGCACCCACGGTTTTCGGGTGCTCTAGCGCGAGCGCGCCTCAGGCCTCGCGCAGGATCCACGAATACTGAAAGCTCTTCGGCGCCGGAAAATGGGTCCGGCGTCGGTAGGAGCCCAGCGACTGCGGGGTGCAGTAGGTGCAACTCCCCAGCCATTCAACGCTCGCCGGCGACACTCCCGCCTCTGCGAAGATCGCTTCGGCAAAGGCGCGCAGATCAAACCACAGATTATCGCTGCCGCGTGCGGCGACTTTGAGCGCATCGCTGACCGGGCCCGAACGGGAATGAAACAGCCGCTGGCGATGGCGGGCCACCCGATCACCGCCGGGCTGGTCCAGCAGTTGCTGATAAAATGCGGCGGAGACTTCGTAACAGCAAGGGTGAATATGCGGCCCCACGGCGATGACCAGATCGGCCAATGCCACCCCCTGCTGGCGAAAACAGGCCAGACTATTATCGACAATACCGCTGGCCAGCCCCTGCCAGCCGGCATGCACGCTGCAGACGAAGCGACCGTCGCGCGAGGCGATCAGCAGCGGCAGACAGTCGGCGGTCACCACCCCCACCTTTTGCCCGGCTACCGCGGTAAACACCGCGTCGGCGTGCGGGCGCGTCGGCAGCGGCTGCTGATAATGATGAACCTCATTACCATGCACCAGCTTCACCGGAGCCAGCTCGGCATAGGGAAAGGCGGCGGTTTCGTGGACATCGAGAAAAGCGTGGCGGATGCCAGGGATAGCATTGAGCAAACGGGAGGTGTAAGCCATAGGGACGATAAGCGTCAGGGAATGATGTCTTACCATAGGCCAGGTGACGCGGACAGGCAAGGCGGCGGCCCGGCATTTTTTTGCCAGACCGCCGGATGCGTCTCAGACAATCGCGGCGCGCTGCTGGCGATGCATCAGCCAGAACACCGCCACCCCAGCCAGCACAATACCCGGCGCCGAGGCCGCCATCACCCCGACGGTGCCGGTGCCGAGGGCCAGCATCTTGCCGGCCAGCAGCGGGCCGCTCATCGCCCCGAGACGGCCCACCGCCACGGCGGTGCCGACCCCGGTGGCGCGGATCGCTGCGGGGTAAAAAAGCGGCGCCAGGGCATAGAGTACGCTCTGGCCGCCGGTGGCGAACAGCCCGGCGACAAACCCCGCCAGCAGCATTCCGTTTAGCGACGACGCGCTGCCCAGCGCCAGCAGGGAAGCCAGAATCCCGCTGTAGATCAGGAGCGACATCCGCAGCGGGGTGAGCTTATCCATTAGCGCTCCCAGCAGCAGCGTGCCGCAGGCGGCGCCGATCTGCAGAGAGAACATCACCCCCGCCGCCTGGCTGGCGCGGAATCCCTGGCCCACCAGCAGCATCGGCAGCCAGTTGATCAGCATATAGACCACCAGCAGGGTGAAAAAATAACCCAGCCACAACAGCAGGGTGGCGGCGGCATGCCCCGGGGCAAACAGGGTGCGCAGCGGCACGCTGGCCTCCGCGCGCTGAAACGCCTGCGACTCCGGTAGCCAGCGCATCAGCAGCGGGATCAGCAGTAACGGGACCACGCCGCCAATCCAGAAAATAGTCTGCCAGGCCGCGGCGAGACCGGAAAAGCCCAGCGCTGCCGCCAGCGCGGCGCCAATGGGTACGCCGCAGTACATCAGGCTTACCGCCCGGCCGCGGAAGCGTGAGCCAGCGGCTTCCGAGGTTAAGGCAATCAGGTTAGGCAATGCCGCCCCGAGCCCGACGCCGGTGAGCAGGCGCGCCAGCAGCAGCGTCGGGAAGCTCCATGCCACCGCAGTGGCCAGCGAGAACAGGCCAAACAGCAGCACCGACCCCAGCAGAATGCGCTTGCGCCCGTGGCGGTCCGCCAGCATGCCGCCCACCAGCGCGCCGGGCAGCAGGCCGAGGATCCCGGCGCTGAAGATCCAGCCCATCTGCATTTTATCCAGCGCAAAGGCCTGCGCCATGCCGACGGCGGCGATCCCCGCCGCCTGCAGATCCAGCCCTTCCATCAGGGCCACCATAAAACAGAGCCCGATGGTAACCACCAGGCGCGAGGGGTTTGCAGTCGTTATCTTGGTCATAGGGTACCTTGGCGATAGCCGAACAAACGGAGCAGGTGACTGGCGGCTGATGCTTTGTCAGCCGCACGTTTTTCGTTATTTATTGCGGTTAAGCAGATCCAGTGCGACGTCGACGATCATATCCTCCTGACCGCCGACCATCCGCCGCTTGCCCAGCTCGACGAGAATATCCACCGCGCTGAGGCCATAGCGCTCGGCCGCCGCTTCGCTGTGGCGCAGGAAGCTGGAGTAGACCCCGGCGTAGCCCAGCGCCAGCGTTTCGCGGTCGACACGCACCGGGCGGTCCTGCAGCGGCCGCACCAGATCATCGGCCGCGTTCATCAGGGCGTAGAGATCGGTGCCATGCTGCCAGCCAAGCTTGTCGGCGGCGGCAATAAACACCTCCAGCGGCGCATTGCCCGCCCCCGCGCCCATCCCGGCCAGGCTGGCGTCAATGCGATCGCACCCCTCTTCCACCGCGGCGATAGAGTTCGCCACCCCGAGGCTCAGGTTATGGTGGGCATGCATCCCGGTGGCGGTCTCCGGCTTCAGCACCGCCTTCAGGGCACGGAAACGGTCGCGAATGTCGTTCATGTTCATCGCCCCGCCGGAATCCACCACATAGATACAGGTCGCGCCATAAGATTCCATCTTCAGCGCCTGCTGCGCCAGTGCCTGCGGGGAGATCATATGGCTCATCATCAGAAAACCGACGGTGTCCATTCCCAGCTCGCGGGCAAAGGCAATATGTTGCGCCGCGACGTCCGCTTCGCTGCAGTGGGTGGCGACCCGCACCACCCGCGCTCCGGCCTGATACGCCGCTTTCAGATCGTGCAGCGTGCCGATGCCCGGCAGCAGCAAGGTGGCGATTTTCGCCTGGCTGACCGCCTCCGCCGCCGCTTCAATCCACGCGATGTCGCTGTGAGCGCCAAAGCCGTAGTTGAAGCTGGATCCCTGCAGGCCATCGCCATGGGCCACTTCGATGGAGTCGACCCCAGCCTTATCCAGCGCGCCGGCGATCTGCTGCACCTGCGCCAGGGAATACTGGTGACGGATGGCGTGCATGCCATCGCGCAGCGTCACGTCCGAGATATAAAGTTTTTTACCGTTCATGCTGTCGCTCCCGCCGCGCTGTTCATTGCCCCAGCCATTTGCTCCGCCGTCGCCAGCGCCGCCGAGGTCATAATATCGAGGTTGCCCGCGTACGCTGGCAGATAGTGCGCCGCCCCTTCCACTTCGAGGTAAACCGCGGTTTTCAGGCCGGAAAAACAGCCGACGCCGGGCAGGTTGACCGGCTTATCCTCGGGGATAACCTCAAACTGCACCTGCTGCTTCAGCCGGTAGCCTGGGACGTAAGCCTGCACTGCCGCCGCCATTTCGGCGATCGAGGCGGCAATCGCCTCCTGCGACGCCAGCTCGCTCAGGACGTAGACGGTATCGCGCATCATCAGCGGCGGCTCCGCCGGGTTCAGCACGATAATCGCTTTGCCCTTGCCCGCGCCGCCGACTTTTTCAATCGCCTGCGAGGTGGTTTCGGTAAATTCGTCAATATTGGCCCGCGTGCCCGGTCCGGCGGATTGGCTGGCGATCGAGGCCACGATCTCCGCGTAATGCACCTTCGCCACTCGCGAGACCGCGGCGACCATTGGGATGGTCGCCTGCCCGCCGCAGGTCACCATATTGACGTTGCCCTGATGGAGATTGGCCGCGAGGTTGACCACCGGTACGCAGTACGGGCCAATCGCCGCCGGCGTCAGGTCGATGACGCGGATCCCCGGCTTCGCTTCGCGCAGCGCGGCATCGTTTTTGATGTGCGCCCCGGCGCTGGTGGCGTCAAAAACAAAATCGATGTCGGCAAATTCCGCCATCTGCATCAGGCCGCCCACCCCTTCGTGGGTGGTCGCGACGCCCATGCGCCGGGCGCGGGCCAGGCCATCCGACTGCGGGTCGATGCCGACCATCACCGCCATCTCCAGATGCTGGCCGTGGCGCAGGATTTTAATCATTAAATCGGTGCCGATATTCCCGGAGCCGATAATGGCGACTTTACGTTTACGCATCACGATGTCCTTCTCCGGCGGCGACGAAGCATGCCGCAACTGAGCCAATACCTTCGATATGGGCGACAAAGCTGTCCCCCTCGTTAATCGCCACCATCGGGCCTAACGCCCCGGTCAGCACGATATCCCCCGCCCGCAGCGGTTCGCCGAGACTCGCCAGCTTGCGCGCCAGCCAGACTGCGGCGTTCAGCGGATGCCCCAGACACTCGCTGCCGCGACCGCTGGAGACCAGCTCCTGGTTGCGGGTCATGTGCATGGCGCACTGCTTCAGATCCAGTCCTGCCGGGCGCTGCGCCGGGCCGCCAATGACGTACAGGCCACAGGAGGCGTTATCGGCGACGGTGTCGACAAAGCCGATTGACCAGTCGCGAATGCGGCTGCCCACCACCTCCAGCGCCGGCAGCACCCATTCGATGGCGTTATACAGCTCATCAAAGGTGGTATCGGCATGCGGCAGATCCTGCTTCAACACCAGGGCGATCTCGGCTTCCACTTTGGGCTGCAGCACGAGGCCAAACGGCACCTCGGCGTTGTCGCCGTAGCACATGTCGGCAAACAGGGTGCCGAAATCCGGCTGGTTGACCCCCAGCTGCTGCTGCACTTTGGGATGGGTCAGGCCCACCTTGCGGCCCACTACCCGCCGGCCATGGGCCACGTGGTGCTGGACGTTCAGACGCTGGATGGCATAGGCGGCGTCGGTATTGTCGACGCCGAGGATATCGCGCAGCGGGGCGATCGCCTGGCCGGTCTGTTCCGCGTCGCGCAGCTGCCGGGCCAGCGCGTCAAGAGAAAAAGTCATCATTTACTCCTTAAGCCCGTGCGAGGAAATTGAGCACCAGCTGATTAAAACTGTCGGCATGTTCCCACTGCGCCCAGTGGCCGCAGTCGCGGTAAATATGCAGTTCCGAACCGGCGATCCCGGCGAGCAGGCGCAACCCGGCATCCATCGGCACGAAGCGGTCATTGCGTCCCCAGACGATCAGGGTTGGCGCGCTGATTTCGCCCAGCCGCGGGCCAAAGTCAGGAAACTGCTTCGGGTTGGCTTCGAGGCTCTTGACGAAGTTGTCCAGATGATCGCGGCGCGACAGCATATTGTTGAGCCGCGCCTCGAACAGCGCCTCGGTGAGGTCGCGGGTGTCGAAGACGAAGATGCTCATCATCTTCTTCAGGTTTTCTATGGTCGGCTCGCGGTACAGGGCGTTCAGCAGCTTGATGCCCTCCGTCGGCATCGGCGTAAACAGGCTCATGCCGCCGGTCCCCCCGCCCATCAGCACCAGCTTAGCCACCCGCTCCGGCCAGCTCAGAGTGAAGGCCACCGCGCTATGGCCGCCCATCGAGTTGCCCAGCAGATGGACTTTATCGATCCCCAGCTGATCGACCACGCTTTTCAGAATCCGGGCGTTGAGGTCCGAACGTGAGCCGCTGTTAACGATCGAATCGCTTTTGCCCCACCCCGGACAGTCGAGGAGCAGCACGCGATAGCCCGCCTCGACCAGCGGGTCAATATTGCGGCTGAAGTTGGCCCAGCCGGTGGCCCCCGGCCCGGAGCCGTGCAGCATGACCACGGTCTCTTTCCCGTCGCCGCAGTCATTGATATGGATGCGCAGCGTGCGGCCCCCCTCGTCGACATTGAGGAATCGGCTGGTGGCGGCTTCGGTTTGCGGTTGATAGCTCATGTTAGTCTCCCGGTTAATCAAATCTCGGTGGTGGCGCTCAGCGAGCCGAACCCGGCGATCCACTCGGGGATCGGCCGGTAATAGCGGCCCTCACTGCGCCAGCGGCCAAAAGCGGATAGCGCGGCAAAAGCGGCCACCCAGGTCTTAATTTCGTGCGTCGATTTCCCGGCCATCGCCGACAGCTCGTCGTTGCCGATCGCATCCAGCTCCGCCAGCCGCCCCTGCTCCAGCAGGCTCATAAAGCGGTTGTCCCAGACCGGGTTGAGGGGATGGAGCGAGCGCTGGTCTTCGGTAAACCGTCTGGCGGCGTTGATCACCCGCTGCTGGCGCAGCTCGCGCTCGTCCGGCGGCAGCTGTTTGCCACTGCCAAGCAGACGGTCACGCAGATGGGCGTCGGCCTTCGCCAGCTCCGGCACCGGCGGCTGGTGCGAGAGTCCGCCCGAGCCGAGGATCAGCACCCGCTTATTGAGGGTATTGAGAAAGCGGCCCATCGCCTCGCCCAGCAGCCGGGTACGTTGAAAACCCGGCAGCGGCGCGGCGACGCCGTTAATAAACACCGGCAGCACCGGCACACGGTCCAGGCCACCCAGCAGAAACTCCAGCGGCTGGGCGAAGCCATGGTCCACCTGCATGTTGTACGACACCGCCAGGTCGATACCGCTGTTGATCACGGCGTGAGCGCAGGCTTCCGCCAGCTCGGTCGGCACCGGCAGGTCGCCGGCGGCGCTGGCGAAGTCGCCGATGGCGGTGGCGCCGACGCCGAGGCAGAACGGCGGCATCACGTCATAGAAAAAACCGTTGTAGTGATCGGGGGCGAAGAGCACCACCAGCTCGGGATCGAAGGCGGCGATCCGCCGCCGGGCGTCGGCAATCACCCCGTTCACTTCATCAAGAACCGCCTGCTCCGGGTCCACCAATCCCACCAGCGGAGTGTGGGAGAGACAGTGCAAATAGGCATCCATATCAGGCCACCTTCTCTTCAGTGCGGGCGGTATCCCCGGTTGCGAGGGTCATTTTTTCCGCCAGGGCGGTCAGCTGTGCGCCGAGGGTCTGCGGGATGGCGAGAGCGGCGACAAAGCGGTCCGGTCTGACCACGGCAATGGCGGTGTTATGCTGAGCAAACCAGCTCTTCAGGCGATTTTGCGTATCGCCTACCCGCAGCGTGCCGGGGGCGTTATCCTGCTCGCGATGGATCTGCACCGCCGGCACCACCTGGATAAAGCGCACGCCAATCGCGCGCCAGCGAGCGATCTGCCCGGCGTCGAGCCCCCACTGCGGGTTGCAGCCCCAGCCGATAATGGCGAAATTCGCGCCGATGACGTCGTCGAGCAGCACGCTCTCGCCGCTCTCCAGCGTCACCTGCGGTTGAATAAACATTTTGCCCACCGGCGAGGTCTTGCCGGCGGCGTCGATCAGCAGCGCCCCCTCGCGGTACTGCGGCATCGGCTTAAAGCGCATTTCAAGGAAGTAGCGCTTCACCGGCGGCAGGTAGTTCAGCAGCCAGGAGAGACCGTCGCGCACGGCCCCCTGCCAGCGCTTCGGCGGCGCCAGCACGTGGCCGGCGGTGACCGACAGATCAATCATCGCTTTCGCGTGGTCGCGGCGCTCCTGCTGATAGCTGTCGAGCAGCGCCTCTCCCGCTTTACCGTTGACCACCAGCGCCAGCTTCCACGCCAGGTTGAAGGCGTCGCGCATGCCGCTGTTGTATCCCTGCCCCTGCCAGACCGGCATGATGTGCGCCGCGTCGCCGGCCAGCAGCACCCGGTCAATGCGAAAACGCTCGGCAAGTCGGGCGTTATGGGTGTAGACCCGCTGGCGGATCAGCTCGACGCGGTCCGGGTCCGGCAGCACTTTGCTCAGCAGACGACGCATATTGTGCGGCTCGCTGAGCTGGGCTTCGGTTTCTCCGGGCATCACCATAAATTCAAAGCGGCGCACGCCATGGGGCAGCGCGGCGGAAACGTAGGGTCGCACCGGGTCGCAGCACAGGTAAACGTGCGGGGTGGCCAGCGGGTCGTTAGCGATATCGATGACGATCCACTGATTCGGCGCGGTCTTGCCTTCGAAGGGGACGTTCAGCGTACGACGAATAAAGCTGGCGCCGCCGTCGCAGGCCACCAGCCAGTCCGCGCGCACCGTCTCCCGCTCGCCGTCCGGTCCTTTAAGATTTAACGTGACACCGTCACCGTTCTGGCTAAAGGCTTCTACTTCGCGGGAGAAGAGGCAGCGGACCTGCGGGAAACGCTGCAGGCCGTGATACATCACCGCATCGACCTGCGGCTGAATGAAGGCGTTGCGCCGCGACCAGCCAAACTCATCGGTCATCGGCTGGATATCAGCAAAGCAGCGCCCCTTCGGGGTCAGAAAGCGCATGGCGTGCCACGGCGTGGTGTGCGGCAGCACGTCATTCACCAGCCCTACCGCCTGCATCGCCCGCAGGGATTCATCGTCAATGCCGATGGCCCGCGGGTAATCGATCAGTGTGTCGAGCTTTTCCACCAGCAGCACGCTGATGCCCATCTGGCCAAGGTAGTTGGCCATCATCAGGCCAACCGGACCGGCGCCGGCGATGGCGACCTGAGCGGTATGCTGCACGGCGGGTTGAATATCGGGTGTAGATGTTGTCATTTTCAGCGACCTCACGACTCGGAAACTGCCCGGCTGACAGGCAATTTGTTAATCATGTGTAAACGTATTTTTATAATGGGCTGAGTATAGGGCGGGGGTTTTCGGCTACAATCAAAACATCGCCGAATGTGCACCAGGTGCACGATGCTGTTTATAAAGCATTTTAAGGAAGGATTTATGCGTGACGATGGGTCCACTGAGTACAAAACGGTGCGTGGGTTAAGCCGGGGTTTATTGTTATTAAAATTGTTAAATAAATTCGACGGCGGCGCGACGCCGGGCCTGCTGGCGGAGTTTAGCGGCCTGCATCGCACCACCGTGCGCCGGCTGCTGGAGACGCTGCAGGAGGAGGGTTTTGTCCGCCGCAGCCGCTCCGATGACAGCTTCCGGTTGACCATTAACGTCCGCCAGCTGAGCGATGGATTTCGTGACGAACATTGGATTTCTGCCCTCGCCACGCCGCTGCTCGGCGAGCTGCTGCGCGAGGTGCAATGGCCGACAGACATCACCACCCTCGACGTCGACGCCATGGTGGTGCGCGAGACTACCCACCGCTTCAGCCGACTGTCGTTTCACCGCGCGATGGTCGGACGGCGGCTGCCGCTGTTGCTCACCGCCTCCGGGCTGACGTGGCTGGCCTTTGCCCCCGACGCGGAGCGCGACGCCATCGTCAGCATGCTGGCCGCCCGTCCGGAAGCTGAGTATCAGCTGGCCCGCGAACCGGAACGGCTGGCGGCGATCCTCGCCCGCACCCGCCAGAACGGCTATGGCGAAAACTTCCGCGGCTGGCGGCAGGAGGAGAAAATCGCCTCCATCGCCGTGCCGGTCAGCAGCCAGCAGCGGGTTATCGGCTGTCTGAACCTGGTCTATATCGCCAGCGCAATGACCATTGAGCAGGCGGCGCAGAAGCATCTCCCTGCGCTGCAGAGGGTGGCGAGGCAGATAGAGGCCCGCATGGAAGAGGAAGAAGTGTGGTACGAAATGCCCTGATCGTGATGAGGGTAAATGCGATCACCCATTGCGCCCGGCTTCGTTATATAATTTAATACATAACGAATTTTTCACGCCATTCGGGCCACACCATGTCAAAACACCCCTTACTGCTGGGCCTGACGCTGCTCAGCGCCAGCCTGTTCACCGGCCAGGCCTTTGCCGACCGCACCGTCACCGACCAGCTGGGTCGCCAGGTCACGCTCCCCGACCACATCACCCGCGTCGTGGTTCTGCAACATCAGACGCTCAACCTGCTGGTGCAACTGCATGCCGCAGAGGATATCGTCGGCGTCTTAAGCAGCTGGCAGAAACAGCTCGGGCCGCAGTTCGCCCGCTTTATGCCTGAGATCGGGCAACTGGCGACCCCGGGCGATCTCACCCAGGTCAATATTGAAAGCCTGCTGGCGCTGCATCCGCAGGTGGTTTTTGTCGCCAACTATGCCCCGCCGGCGATGATCGCGCAGATCCAACAGGCCGGGATCCCGGTGGTGGCCATCTCGCTGCGCCAGGACGCCGCGGGTGAAAAAAATAAAATGAACCCCACCATGGCTGACGAAGAGCAGGCCTATAACGCCGGGCTGGTGGAGGGGATCCGCCTTATCGGCGAGGTCGTCGAGCGCCAGCCCGAGGCCGAGGCGCTGATTCACTACACCTTTGCGGCGCGCAAAAAAGCCAATGCGCCGGTGGCCGATATTCCACCGAACCAGCGGGTGCGGGTGTATATGGCCAACCCCGATCTGAATACCTACGGCGCCGGTAAATACACCGGGCTGATGATGGCGCACGCCGGGGCGCTGAACGTGGCGGCCGCCAGCGTAAAAGGCGCCCGTCAGGTGTCGCTGGAGCAGGTGCTGGAGTGGAACCCGCAGGTGATCTTCGTCCAGGACCGTTATCCGCAGGTGGTCAAACAGATAGAGAACGACCCGCAGTGGCAGGCGATCGATGCGGTGAAACACCACCGCGTGTGGCTGATGCCGGAGTACGCCAAAGCCTGGGGTTACCCGATGCCGGAGGCCCTGGCGCTGGGCGAGCTATGGATGGCGAAAAAACTCTATCCTTCGCGCTACCAGAGCATCGATGTGGACAGTAAAGCCAGGGATTACTATCAGCGTTTTTACCGCGTGGCGTGGACGCCAGATGCGCGCTAACCTCCATCCCTGGCGGTTGCAGGGTAGCCTGGCGCTGGCGACGCTGGCGATCGCGGTCGCCTCGCTCTGTTTCGGCCAGTACCCGTTAAGCCTGCGCGCCGTTGGCCACACCCTGGTCCATTTGCCGCCAGGTGAAGGGGTGATCGGGCAGATCGTCTGGTCGGTTCGCCTGCCGCGCGTGGTCATGGCTCTGCTGGCCGGGGGCGCGCTGGGGCTGTGCGGCGCCACCTTGCAGGGCGTGTTCCAGAACCCGCTGGTGGACCCGCACATCATCGGGGTGACCGCCGGCTCCGCCTTCGGCGGCACGCTGGCGATCCTGTTGGGCGTCGGCGGTCTGCTGATGATGGCCTCGACCTTTTTCTTCGGCCTCATCGCGCTGGGGCTGATTTACGCCCTCGCCGCCCTGCAGGGGCGGGACAGCACGCTGGGGCTGATTCTGTCCGGGATCATTCTCAGCGGCTTCTTCGCCGCGCTGGTCAGCCTGATGCAGTACCTCGCCGATAGCGAAGAGACGTTACCGAACATTGTTTTCTGGCTGCTCGGCAGCTTCGCGACCGCCAGCTGGCATAAGGTTCTGCTTATGTCCCTGCCCATGGCGCTAGCCGTCGGGGTGCTGTGGAAGCTGCGCTGGCGTATCAACCTGCTGGCGCTGGAGGAACGCGATGCCCGCAGTCTTGGCGTTCCGGTGGCCGCGCTGCGTCGCGGCGTGCTGGTGTGCTGTGCAGTGCTGGTGGCAGCCCAGGTGGCGGTCAGCGGCAGCATCGCCTGGATGGGGCTGGTGGTCCCGCACCTCGCCCGTCTGCTGGTGGGCGCTGACCATCGTCGCCTGCTGCCCACCGCCTTCTGGCTTGGCGCCGCGCTGATGCTGGTGGTGGACGATCTGGCGCGCACGCTGACCCAGGCGGAAATCCCGATCGGGATCATCACTGCCCTGCTCGGGGCGCCGCTGTTTACCTTTTTACTGGTGCAATCCCGGCGCCGGAGTACCGCCCGATGAACAGCTCATTATCGCTGGAAGCGCTACGCTACGGCCACCGTCAGCCGCTCTTCGCCCCGCTCACGCTGACCTGCCGGCCCGGTGAGATCTGGGCGGTGCTGGGCGCCAATGGCCGGGGAAAAAGTACCCTGCTGGACACCCTAACCGGCGTGTTGCCGCCGCTGGGCGGCCAGGTGCAGTGCGAGGGGGGCATCGCCCTGGTCCCGCAGTCGTTTCGTCCCGCTTTTCGCTGGCGCGTGAGCGATGTGGTGCTGATGGGCCGCGCCCGTCATGTGGATCTCTTTGCCCAGCCTGGCGAGGAGGATGCCCGGCGGGTTGAGAACGCGCTGACGCAGCTGGGGATTGCCGCCCTGGCCGGGGATGACTTCGGCGCCCTCTCCGGCGGCCAGCAGCAGCTGGTGCTGATTGCCCGCGCGCTGGTCAGCGCCAGCCAGAATATCCTGCTGGATGAGCCCTGCTCGGCGCTGGACCTCGGTAACCAGCAGGTGGTATTGCAGCTGATCGGCGACCTCGCTCACCGCCAGGCACGCACCGTCCTGTTCACGACCCATGATCCAAACCATGCGCTGCAGGTGGCCAGCCATACGCTGCTGCTTCTGCCGGAGGGCCAGTGGCTGGCAGGCGAGACCGCCGACGTGCTGAGCGAAACGCACCTCCGGCAAGCGTACGGCCTGCCGGTACGTCTGATCCACTATGCCGCCTCCGCGTCCCCTCTGCTGGCGCCGGGGTTTACTCTGCGTCGCTAAACGGCATAAAACCCGCCTGCCGGAGATACCTCTGGCCAACGTCGCCGAGTATAAAGCGATACAGGGCCAGTGCGGCGGGATCCGCCCTGAGGCGCGCCAGCTGGTAATCGCAGCGAATATTCCACGGCGCCGGGATGGTCAGGGTACGCAGATCGTCGCAGGCGGCCAGCGCGGGGCCATAGTGCGCGTAGCCGATAAACAGATCCGCCAGATTCTGGCGAATAAGCCACGCGCCGGCTATCTCGCCCGGCGGCACGCTCAGTGAGTCTCTACCGCCGACCCGCGGCTGCGCCCGCCCGGCTATCGCGTTGCCCAACCCAGGATAGTGCGCCTCAATTCGGGCAAACAGTTGCCAGGTATAATCTCCCGACGGATCGCATCCCGGCGTGGAGGTCGCCAGCCGCAGGCGGGGCGTGCTGAGCAGCGCCAGCCAGTCCAGGCCATCGTTGTCCGGCGACCACCGGGCGGTCAGCATCAGCTGGTTGCCGGCAAATCCCTGGCATTCCTGCGCCAGACCGGCCTGCAGCAGCGCCTGCGGGTGCGCCGCGTTGGCGGACGCAAAAACCGCGCACGGCGCCCCGGCCTCGATCCGCTCGCGCAGCAGGCCGGCAGGGCCAAACTGCGCATCGACCGCCAGGCCAGTGTGCTGCTGAAAGTGCGCCACCAGCGGTAGGAAAGCGCTTCTCAGGCTTCCCGCCGCCAGCAGCGTGAGAGGAGTGGACATCATAGATAGTCGCTATAAACCGGATAATATAACGCTATATTACCCGGTTTGCCGTCGCGTCAGTAGCGAATTTCCGCCAGCGCGCGCAGCTGCTCGGGGGTGGCTACCGGCAGGTCGAAAAAGCGCAGATAGGCGGGGATCATTTCAAACAACATGTCGGTCCCGCGCTGGATATGGCACTGTCGCGCCTGAGCGGCCCTCAGCAGCGGGGTGTACTCCTGGGTCATGACGACCTCCCCCACCCAGGTGCCTGGCGCCAGACGGTCAACGTCCAGCGGCAGCGGATCGCTGGCCTTCATCCCCAGCGGGGTGGCATTGACCACCAGCTCGTGTCCGACAGGGTCGTGCTGCATCAGGGTGATATCGAGCTGCGGATAGTGCTGATGCAGCCGTCCGGCGAGGGCGTGCGCCACCTCGGGCCGGGTATCGTACAGGGTCAGGGCGCTGACTCCCGCCGCCGCGAGAGAGGCGGCGATAGCCGATCCTACCCCGCCGCTGCCGACCACCAGCGCCCGCGTCCCCTGCGGATTAAACCCTTTACGACGCAGGCCCAGCACAAAGCCGTCGCCATCGAACATATCCCCGGAGAGGCTGCCGTCGGCCTCGCGACGGATGGCATTGCAGGCGCCAGCGATGGCCGCCGTCGGGCTCAGGCGCTGGACCAGATCGCAGGTGGCGATTTTATGCGGCATCGTCACCAGCGCGCCGATGATGTTGGTCATCGTAAACAGCGGCGGAATAAACGCGGCGTAGTCCTCCGGCCTGACCCCCATCGGCACCACCTTTACGTCCACCTGCTGGTCGACGAACCACGGGTTATAGATCATCGGCGCCTTAAAACTGGCGGTCGGATAGCCAAGGTGCGCTATCAGCCGCGTATTTCCACTAATCACCATGCCTTGCTCCTTTGCTTACTGCGATAACTCGATACGTTTGACGTCGCCGAGGATAAACAGATAGGCCACCACGCCCAGCAGCGCGGCACCGCCGATGTAGATCAACGCGTAGAAGAAATTGCCGAACCCGGCAACGATAAAGCCGATCACCAGCGGGGTGAGGATCCCCGCGAGGTTGGCGCAGAAGTTAAACAGGCCGCCGGTCAGACCGCCCAGCCCCTTCGGGGCAATATCGGAGATCAGCGTCCAGCCGAGGCCCACCATCCCCTGGCCAAAAAAGGCAAACGACATCACCAGGATCACCGCCAGGTCGCTCTGCAGCCAGTTGGCGGTAATGATGCAGCTGGCCATCAGCAGACCGGCGACGATCGGCAGCTTACGGCCAAGGTTGGCCGACCCGGTGGCCTTGAGCAGTTTGTCGGAGATCCAGCCGCCAAACATCACCCCGCCCGCGGCGGCGACAAACGGCAGGATGGAGAAGAAGCCAACCTTCAGCCAGGGCATATGCCGCTCGGTGGCCAGCCAGGTCGGGAACCAGGTGAGAAAGAACACCAGCACGGTATTGCCGGCAAACTGGCCGATGCTGGCGCCGATGATCTGCCGCTTGCTCAGCAGCTGGCGGACCAGCGGCCAGCTGAACGCCACCTGCTGGTCCGTCGGGGCGCTCAGGCCGCCGCCGTTTTCGATATGCTCGCGCTCCTGCTGGCTGAGGCGCGGATCTTCATGCGGTTCGCGGTAGCAGCGCCACCACACCAGGGCAAACAGAATACCGACCGCGCCGACGCTGACGAACAGCACCCGCCAGCCAAAGCCGTCCATGATCCAGAACAGCAGCGGCGCAAAGCAGGCCAGCCCGAGGTATTCCCCTACCGTGTACACCGCTGTGGCTTTCGCCCGCTCATGCTGCGGGAACCAGGCGCTGACCACCCGGCTGTTGACCGGAAAGCACGGCGCTTCACTAATGCCGAGCCCGAAGCGGCACAGCAGCAGTGTTTTCAGCCCCACCGCCATGCCGTGGAACAGGGTAAACAGCGACCACAGGGTCAGCGACAGAAAATAGGTCACTTTGTTGCCAAAGCGGTCAAGAAACAGCCCGCCGGGGATCTGCGCCAGGGCATAGGTCCAGGCGAAGGCGGAAAAAAGGATACCCATGATCGCCGGGTCGATCCCCAGCTCACCGGTGAGCTTTGGGGCGGCGATCCCCAGCACGGTGCGATCGAGGTAGTTGATCATGGTACCAATGGCCAACAGCGCAAGGATGCCGATGCGCCGCCGGGAGCGGCGCACGGTGACGGCAGGCTGGGCGGCAGCCGTCGGGTTAGGGCTATATGAGCTCATAGTCAGTTCCTGTCTCGGGTACAGAGGATGTTGTTATTGTGTTTAAAGCATAATGAACCATTTGATTCGGGCTAACAATACTGCATCGCCGCCAGACGGACGGCGGCATTCGCCGCGCCATAGAGCGCGTAACCGGCCCGTCGTTCGGTTAACTCAAAGAAAAAGCGCCCGGCGGTAAAGGGGCGGGTATAAAGATGCAGGAAGGCCCCGCCCTGCGGATCGCGGTCGTAGAGGAGCTGCCGCCGCTGCAGTTGCCCAACGTCCAGCTCGCCGCCGAAGCGCGCCAGCAGATCGTCATAATAATTGGCCGGGATCGGCAGCGCATGGCGGGCAACGTCGGCAAGCTGGTCGCAGGTGGCCGGCAGATCGCGGCAGGCAAAGGCCGCATGCTGCAGCCCTGCCCCCTGGTAGCAGGCGACCGAGCGGGCAATCTGCGTCGCCCGGCTCTGCGAAATATTCAGCGCCAGACGGATATCGCCCTGCGGGCTGCGCACCGCCAGACTGCGCACCAGTCCATACGGGTCCGGCAGCGTCTGCTCATGCTCAAGGGTAAAACCAAACACCGTGCGGAAGAACATCACCCAGTTGTCGCGGCTGTCGGCCTCCATCCCCAGCGCCAGATGGTCGATACCGAGATAATCCTCGCGCACCGTCAGTCCGTCGCGCAGATGAAAATCGCGCTCATAGATCCCTTCCCCGGCCTCGATGAGATAGATCAGGCTACCGTCCGGGGCGCAGATCGCCGGGATCGGCGTTTCGTTCGGCCCGGCATCGCCCTGCCAGGTGGCATACCCCAGCGCCCGGGCGCGGGCCACAATCGGCGCACTGCGATCGACCCGCAGCGCCATGGCGCACAGCGATACGCCGTGGCGTTGATAGAAATGATCGGCCCAGCTGTGGGGCTGATGGTTGATGACGATCCGCGCCCCGCCGTTGCGCCACAGCGTCACCTGTTTGGAGCGGTGGCTTCCCTCGTGCTGAAAACCCAGCGCCTGCAGATGCTGCCCCAGGCGCTGCGCCTCGGCGGCGCTGGCGGCAAACTCGATAAACTCCAGCCCGTGATAGACCGGCAGCGGCGGCGGTGAAAACAGATCGGCATCGCACGTCGGGAGCCGACGGCGGGTTTGCTCCTCCAGCCACAGCAGCGAACGATAACCATCTTTGGCCGTCGCGCCGTTCGGCGAGGCGCGAAAACCGTCATTAAAGATCTCCAGCGACCAGGGGCCGCGATAGCCGCAGCGGGTGACCTGCTCGGCAAACGGTTCCAGCGGCAGCTCGCCCTGCCCGGGGAAGCAGCGGAAATGGCGACTCCATTCCAGGAGATCCATTTTCATGTACGGCGCATCGGCGAGCTGAACAAAGGTGATTTTCTCCACCGGCACCGACGGCAGCGCGTCCAGCGTGTCGCCGCGGGCCAGAATATGGAAGCTGTCGAGCACCAGGCCCAACGCCGGGCTGTCCACCCGCCGCACCCGCTCCCAGGCCTGCTGCCAGCGGTTCACATGGGTTCCCCAGGCCAGCGCCTCATAGCCGATGGTGATCCCCTCTTCTTCCGCCAGCGTGGCCAGCGCCCGCAGATCCGCGACCTGCAATTCGCTATCCGCCGAGCAGTCCGGCTGCACATTGCTGCACAGCAGCAGCGTGTCGCAGCCCAGCTCGTGCATCAGGGCAAACTTGCGCCGAGCGCGGGCCATATTCGCCGCAAACTGCGCCCGGCTGGCGCCTTCAAAATCGCGAAAGGGTTGAAAAAGCGTGATTTTTAACCCTAAATCGGCGGCAAGCTGGCGGATTTCCGCCGGCGTCCCCGTATAATAGAGCAGATCGTTCTCGAAAATTTCCACACCCTGATAGCCCGCCGCCGCAATAGCGTGCAGCTTCTCAGGCAGGGTGCCGGAAATCGAAACGGTGGCGATAGAGCGCAGCATAAGGTCCTCGGGTCAACAACTGACGTGAGCCTTGAATATGTATCATTTGGTTCATTTGCGCCATACTAGGTTGCTAAATTGTGATCATTATGTGTATTTTTTGTCACCCAAGAAAAAGGAGTTGCCATGACCGTCGTTGCTCATGATGAAGCACAATCCCTGAAGGCGCGGATTTTCAGCGCCGCTATCGCTGTTTTTGCTGAACACGGGCTGTCAGGCGCCCGCATGGAGCAGATCGCCACCGAAGCGCAGACCACCAAGCGCATGGTGGTTTACTACTTCAAAAGCAAAGAGCAGCTCTATCAGGAGGTGCTGCAGTATGTGTATGCGCGGATCCGCGAAACCGAGCAGCAGCTGGGGCTGGAGAATGTGCCGCCAGTGGAGGCGCTGGTGCGGCTGGTGCGCTGGAGCGTGCGTTATCACGCCACCCACGCGGACTATATGCGGGTGATTTGCATGGAGAATATGCAGCGCGGCAAGTGGTTACAAACCTCGGGTGAACTGAAACCGCTGAATCGTACCGCCCTGTCGATTCTGGAAGACATTTTACAGCGCGGCCAGCAGCAAGGCGTCTTTCAGGCGGGGCTCGAAGCACGCGATGTGCACCGGTTAATCAGCAGCTTCAGCTTTTATCAGGTGTCGAACTTCTACACCTTCAGCAGCCTGTACCTTGACGATCCGTTGCCCGCCATCGACGACGAAGCGATGGTGGCCCACCACTGTGACATTGCCGTCCGGGCGGTGATCCGCTTCGTGATTTCCTGACCCGCCGGCGAAAGACGTTAATGCCCTGAAAGGGCGTGAATGACTTTCTCCATGGCCTCCACGGTGAGCGCCGAACGCTGAATTTTGGCGTTCGCCAGCGAGGTGCGCAGTACGCCGGCAATGACAATGTGTTTCGGCTCCTGGCCCAGGTCTCGCATTTCCAGCACCACTTTACCCACCACGCGGCACATTTCCTGGTACAGCTCGTCGTCTTTGGCTTTATTTCCCATCTGGTTTTGCTCGCACTTTATTATTATCAATCAATTCATTATTGATAGATTTTTTCCGCAACGCAAATTATCCCCGGCGGAATGGGCCAATGGCGCATTTTACTGGTTCATCACGCGAGAAAAAGCGCCTTCCGCTGCCCCTTTGCCTGCCCGGTGATGAAAAAATGTGTTGCGTACTTTTATGCATAACGTGCCGGTTTTGTTACGCGTTTTGTCCATAATTTGAAACGAGGTTTTTATTTTCCTTTTTGATTTCGGCAGCGTATAATGCGCTTCGATTCTTTCTTGAATGGTTTCAGCGCATTGGACTGCATGATAAAACGCATAACACCTTGCCACATTTCATGGGCTGAACCGCCAGCACACATTCTTCTGCACGCTCCGGGGTTGTCACCTATCCTTAGGGCGTGGCTTAGCAACTTTCGTAATACAGGTTTGGCTCCCCGGCAGTGCGCCCGCGGAGCGAGAATTCCATATCCTTCACAACTTAAAGACTAAAACTGTCATGAAAAAGACCAAAATTGTTTGCACCATCGGTCCGAAAACCGAATCTGAAGAGATGCTGACCAAAATGCTGGAAGCCGGCATGAACGTGATGCGTCTGAACTTCTCCCACGGTGACTATGCGGAACACGGTCAGCGCATCCAGAACCTGCGCAATGTGATGAGCAAAACCGGTAAGAAAGCCGCTATTCTGCTGGACACCAAAGGCCCGGAAATTCGTACCATCAAGCTGGAAGGCGGCAACGACGTCTCATTGAAAGCAGGCCAGACCTTCACCTTCACCACCGATAAATCCGTCGTCGGCAACAACGAAATCGTTGCCGTGACCTACGAAGGCTTCACGTCTGACCTCACCGTCGGCAACACCGTTCTGGTGGACGATGGCCTGATCGGCATGGAAGTGACGGCTATCGAAGGTAACAAAGTTATCTGTAAAGTGCTGAACAACGGCGACCTTGGCGAGAACAAAGGCGTAAACCTGCCGGGCGTCTCCATCGCCCTGCCGGCGCTGGCTGAGAAAGACAAACAGGATCTGATCTTCGGTTGTGAACAGGGCGTGGACTTTGTCGCGGCCTCCTTCATCCGTAAACGTTCCGACGTCGTCGAGATCCGTGAGCACCTGAAAGCCCACGGCGGCGAAAACATCCAGATCATCTCCAAAATCGAAAACCAGGAAGGCCTGAACAACTTCGACGAAATCCTCGAAGCTTCTGACGGCATCATGGTTGCTCGTGGCGACATGGGCGTTGAGATCCCGGTTGAAGAAGTTATCTTCGCCCAGAAAATGATCATCGAAAAATGTATCCGCGCGCGCAAAGTGGTTATCACCGCGACTCAGATGCTGGACTCCATGATCAAGAACCCGCGTCCGACCCGCGCTGAAGCCGGCGACGTGGCCAACGCCATCCTCGACGGTACCGATGCAGTGATGCTGTCCGGCGAATCCGCGAAAGGTAAATACCCGCTGGAAGCCGTCACCATCATGGCCACCATCTGCGAACGTACTGACCGCGTGATGACCAGCCGTCTGGACTTCAATAACGACAACCGTAAACTGCGCATCACCGAAGCGGTGTGCCGCGGCGCGGTAGAAACCGCTGAGAAACTGGAAGCGCCGCTGATCGTTGTCGCCACCCAGGGCGGTAAATCCGCACGCGCTGTGCGTAAATACTTCCCGGACGCCACCATCCTGGCCCTGACCACCAACGAAACCACCGCTCGCCAGCTGGTGCTGAGCAAAGGCGTTGTGCCGCAGCTGGTGGAAGAGATCGCCTCTACCGATGACTTCTATCATCTGGGCAAAGATCTGGCGCTGAAAAGCGGCCTCGCGCGTAAAGGCGACGTGGTGGTGATGGTTTCCGGCGCATTAGTGCCGAGCGGTACCACTAATACGGCTTCCGTACACGTGCTGTAATAATTTACAGGTTAATTGGTTTTTTTTAATAAAGCGCCTCTCGGGGCGCTTTTTTTTATTCATTGATTAGCTCTTCCTATTAAAAATGCAAATCGGAATTTACTATTTAATAAGAGATTATCTAAGATGAATCCGATGGAAGCGCGCTGTTTTCACTCGCCTTTTTCAGCGATTTTGTCCAATTCGATGCTTCTTTGAGCGAACGATCAAAAATAAGTGCGTTCAGGTAAAAAAAATATTCTCATCCCAAAAAACTTTGTGTAATACTTGTAACGCTACATGGAGATTAACTCAATCTAGAGGGTATTAATAATGAATCGTACTAAACTGGTACTGGGCGCGGTAATCCTGGGTTCTACTCTGCTGGCTGGTTGCTCCAGCAATGCTAAAATCGATCAGCTGTCTTCTGACGTTCAGACTCTGAACGCTAAAGTTGACCAGCTGAGCAACGACGTGAACGCAATCCGTTCCGACGTTCAGGCTGCTAAAGACGACGCAGCTCGCGCTAACCAGCGTCTGGACAACCAGGCTCACTCTTACCGTAAGTAAGAGTTCTGGTAATAAAAATGGCGCACTCTGTGCGCCATTTTTTTTGCCCTCAGCATGAGGGCTACTGGGTAAGCAGGCTGTTGTCTGACGGCGTGTTCTGCGCCGACAGCGTAGCTGGCGCACTCCCCGTCCCCGTGGACACCACCACCGGATATCCCGCCCTTCTCGACATCGCTTTTTTCAGCTGTGCATCATCGACCGCTTTATCCTCTGCGAAGGCGTGAAACGCCGCAGGCAGCGTGTAGGCGATGGTCCGGGTGTTTTCCCCTTCCGTCTGCGAAAGCGGCCTGTGGACCTCGACATAGCGTTTACCATCCGGTTCGACGGCAAACTTCACCGGCTGATTGATAATCCGTACCGGCGTCCCGGTTTTCACCTGGTTGAACAGCGCTTTGATGTCATCGGCGTTCATTCGCATACAGCCTGAGCTGACGCGTAAACCGACGCTGTCCGGCGCGTTGGTGCCATGAATCAGATATTCGCCGTTGCCATAGGCCAGACGCAGCGCGTAGCGCCCCAGCGGGTTGTACGGCCCGGCCGGGACCACCGCCGGTAACGTCACCCCTTTCTCCAGCGAACGCGCCCGAATGCCCGCGGTGGGCGTCCAGGTCGGGTTGGGGATCTTCTGCCCGATGCGGGTGGTCATCTCAGGCGTTTCCAGCCCTAACTGGCCGATACCCAGCGGATAGACCTGCACCTGATTCTCTCCCGGCGGGAAGTAATACAGCCGCAGTTCCGCAAGGTTGACGACAATCCCCTCTCGCGGTACGTCGGGGAGCAGCATCTGGGAGGGGATCAGGACCTGAGTACCTGGCTTCGGCTGCACCGGCGCGATGGTATCGTTGGCTTCGAGGATCAGCATCGCCGCGGTATCGAAATGGCGGGCGATCGCCTGTAGGTTGCGGTCTCCCTCCTGTACGGTCCAGTACTGGTTCTGGCCAATCAGCCGGCTGTTGGCGGGAGGAAGCGGGTAGTCGACGGCCCAGGCGGCCGAGGAGGCGCCAAGCGCGCTGAGAAGGGCTAAGGTGATCATCGTTTTGCGTTTCATACTGAGATTCCTTCTTTCGCTGATAAAACGCCAGGAGACTGAACGGCGGCAGGAGCAGAACCCCTACCGGACGTAACAGAATGAAATCTACCTGTTTATTCTAGCTAATATTTGCGGCTTTCGCGCGGATCGCACGGATCATGGCTTCAAGCCCTTGCGAGCGGGAAGGCGTCAGGTGTTGGGTGAGCGCCATTTTTTCAAACCACGGGCGCACATCGAACTCGATGATATCCTGGGCGGTCATCCGATCATAAAGGATAAACACCACCGCAATCAGCCCTTTGACGATCGCCGCATCGCTGTCACCGCGCAGGGTGATAACGCCGGAGGGGTCCTGCGCCATCACAATCCACACCTGGCTTTGGCAGCCCTGAATAATGTTCTGCACGCTATGTTCTTCCGGGCTTAGCGGCGCCAGCCGCTGGCCCAGCTCAATGATATAGAGATACTTCTCTTCCCAGTTGGCGCAACGGCTAAAATTGCGCAACAGTTTGTCTTTGTCTGGTAGTGCCGCCATCGTCACGTCCTTTACCCTAATAATTTGTGGATCCGCTGCAGGCCGGCCACCAGGCGGTCCACCTCTTCCGTGGTATTGTACATCGCCAGCGAGGCCCGACACATAGCCGGTACCTGATACCGGGCCATCAGCGGCATGGCGCAGTGGTGCCCGGTTCGCACCGCGATACCGTAGTTGTCGAGGAAGCTGCCGACGTCATAGGCGTGATGCTGGCCGAGGTTAAAGGCGATCACCCCTTTGCGCTGCGCCGGCCCGTAGAGGATCAGATCCGGCACGGCGCGCAGAGCCTCCAGCGCATAGCGCATCAGGGTCTGCTCGTACTCCGCGATCTGCGTCAGCCCCAGTTGGCTGACGTAGGTCAGCGCCGCGCCGAGGCCAATGATCCCCCCGGTATTCGGCGTACCGGCCTCAAAGCGCCACGGCGCCCGGTTCCAGGTGGTGCCTTCCGTCAGGCTGACGGTGGCGATCATCGACCCGCCGCCTTCCCATGGCGCCATCGCCTGCAGTAGCTCGGAACGGCCATAGAGCACGCCGATCCCGGTCGGGCCATACAGCTTGTGTCCGGAGAAGACGTAGAAATCGCACCCCAGCGCCTGCACATCTACCGGGTGGTGCATCACCGCCTGGGCGCCATCCACCAGCACTTTCGCGCCATGCTGATGCGCAAGGGCAATCAGCGCCGCCAGCGGGTTTTCCGTCCCCAGCACGTTGGAGACCTCGGTTATCGCCAGCAGGCGGGTGCGCGTGTCAAACAGTCCCGGGACAACATCCAGTTGCAGGGTGCCGTCCGGGTTCAGGGGGATCACCCGCAGCTCAGCCCCGACGCGGGCGCACAGCATCTGCCACGGCACAATGTTGGCGTGGTGCTCCATTTCGCTGATGATGATGTTATCCCCGGCGCCGACGTTGGCGTTTCCCCAGCTGTTGGCCACCAGGTTGATACCCTCGGTGGTGCCGCGGACGAACACCACTTCCTCCGCCGACCCGGCGTTAAGGAAGGTGGCCGCCTGCTGACGCACGGCTTCCATCCGCGCGGTGGCTTCCGCGCTGAGGGTATGGATGCCGCGGTGCACCGCCGCGTAGCCGTGGCGATAGAATTCCGCTTCGGCGCCGATCACCGCCTCCGGCTTCTGGGCACTGGCGGCGCTGTCGAGATAGGCCAGTGGCTGACCGTTGACCTCCCGGTTCAGTACCGGAAAATCGGCGCGAACCCGTTCTACTGAAAATGTCATACAGTGCCTCCCGGCAAACGCTGTCCAATCCGCGCCAGCACCTGCTCTCTGAGCGCGTCGCTGCGGATAGCCTCGGTGAGCTCGGCGGCGAAGGCGTAGAGGATCATCTGCTGCGCCGCCTGCTGTTCGATACCGCGCGAGCGCAGATAGAACAGCTGTTCTTCATCAATGCGCCCGACGGTCGCCCCGTGGCTGCATTTCACGTCATCGGCGTAAATCTCCAGCTGCGGTTTGGTGTCGACCTCCGCCAGCCGCCCAAGCAGCAGATTGTTATTGGTCATCTGGCCGTCGGTTTTCAGCGCGTGCGGCGCGACGTTGATCAGCCCGTTAAACACCGCCCGACCCTTATCGCTGACGATGGTTTTGTGCAGCTGGCGGCTGTTGCAGTAGCCGACCTGATGGTCGAGCCAGGTGCGGCTGTCGCAGACCTCATTTTTCACCGGCATCGCCAGCGAATTGAGGCGCAGGTTGCTGTTTTCACCGCCCAGGCGGGTGCTTGTGTGATGACGCAGCACCTGGCCGCCGAGCAGGAAACTGCTGCTGAAGGCCGAGGCGTCGCGGCCCAGCAGCAGGTCGTTATGGGCGAAGTGGTAGCTGAGCGCGTTCTCAAACGCCAGCTTGATATGCTGGAGGTGCGCGTTATCGGCCACCGTCATGGTCAGTCGCCCGCCGGTGAAGTGCGGCTGCTCATTGAGGCTCAGGTAATGTTCGACCACAGTCGCCTCCGCCCCGCTTTCCAGCGCCAGGTGATGGCGATAATGGGCGGTATTCAGCGCATCGCCGGCCAGACCGCGGGTGATATGCATCAGCAGCAGCGGCTTATCCAGGCGGCGGTTGCGCGGTACGCGAAGGCGGGTCACCGTCTGCGCCAGGCTTTCGGTCAGATGGAGAAACACCTCCGGATGCAAAGCATCCGGCAGATGCTGGCGTTGGTTATCGACGCTGACCTCCACGCCGCTGGCGGCGAGATCGTCGCTCAGCTCAGGATGATAGCGGCCATCGATAAACACCAGCCGCCAGGCGTCCAGCGGCAGCGCCAGCGCATCACGCTGTTCAGCGCTGAGCGATGCCCCCTCGTCGGCGACAAAGTGACCGTTGAGTAGCGCATCCAGCGGGGTGTATTTCCAGTCCTCGTGCTTACGTGTCGGCAGCCCCAGGCGCAGCAGCTGCTGCAGATGCTGGGTGGCCTCCGCCGTACGCTGGCCGCCCTGCGCTTCAAACAGGTGGTGCCACTGCTGCAGCGCGTTACTGCTGTTCGGTAAGCCAGCCATAGCCCTGCTCCTCCAGCTGTTTGACGAGGGTGAAATCCCCCGACTTCACAATCCGCCCCTGATACAGAACATGGACGTAGTCCGGCTTGATATAGTCAAGAATGCGCTGATAGTGGGTGACAATGATGAAGGCGCGTTTGCCGTCGCGTAGCGAGTTGACACCTTCCGAGACAATCTTCAGTGCATCAATATCCAGCCCGGAATCTGACTCATCAAGAATGCACAGCTCCGGCTCCAGCACCGCCATTTGCAGAATATCGTTACGCTTTTTCTCACCGCCGGAGAAGCCAACGTTCACCGAGCGGGTCAGCAGATCTGCCGGCATCTGCAGCAGCCTGATTTTCTCTTCCATCAGATCCTGGAAGTCGAAGCGATCCAGCGGCTCCTGGCCGCGATAGTTGCGCACGGCATTCAGCGCGGTCTGCAGGAAGAACTGGTTGCTGACGCCGGGAATTTCCACCGGATACTGGAAGGCCATAAAGATACCTTCTCCGGCGCGATCTTCCGGGGCAAGTTCCAGCAAGTCTTTACCCTTAAATTCGACGCGGCCGCCGGTCACCTCGTAATCCTCACGCCCGGCCAGGGTGGCCGAAAGCGTACTTTTCCCCGAGCCGTTTGGCCCCATAATGGCGTGGACCTCCCCCGGGCGCACCTCAAGGTTCAGCCCGCGCAGGATCGCTTTATCTTCGACGGCGACGTGTAAATCTTGAATACTTAACATCTTTTTTCCTTAATTATCAGCCGACGCTATGTTCAAGGCTAATGGCCAGCAATTTTTGCGCTTCGACGGCGAACTCCAGCGGCAGTTCGGAGAAGACGTCTTTACAGAAACCGTTGACGATCATCGAGATGGCATCGTCTTCGCTGATCCCGCGCTGTAAACAGTAGAACAGCTGATCTTCGCCAATCCGCGAAGTGGTCGCTTCATGTTCCAGCTGGGCGCTGTTGTTGCGGCATTCCACATACGGGAAGGTATGCGCCCCGCAGTCCGGGCCGATCAGCATCGAATCGCACTGGGTGAAGTTGCGGGCGTTAGTCGCGGTCGGCATGATTTTGACCAGCCCGCGATAGCTGTTCTGGCTGTGTCCGGCGGAGATCCCTTTCGAGATGATGGTCGAGCGGGTGTTCTTGCCGATATGGATCATTTTGGTGCCGGTGTCCGCCTGCTGGTGACCACTGGTCAGCGCTACCGAGAAGAATTCGCCGATCGAGTTATCGCCGCGCAGAATGCAGCTGGGGTATTTCCAGGTGATGGCCGAGCCGGTTTCCGACTGGGTCCATGACATCTTGCTGTTCTCCCCTTCGCACAGCGCACGCTTGGTGACGAAGTTGAGAATGCCGCCGGTGTTGTTGTCGCCGGGGAACCAGTTCTGCACCGTGGAGTATTTCACTTCCGCATCTTTATGAATGATGACTTCAACGACCGCCGCATGCAGCTGATAGCTGTCGCGCACCGGCGCCGAGCAGCCCTCAATATAGCTGACGTAGCTGCCTTCATCGGCCACCAGAATGGTACGTTCAAACTGCCCGGTCTTTTCGGCGTTGATGCGGAAATAGGTCGACAGCTCCATCGGGCAGCGGACGCCCTTCGGCACATAAATAAAGGTGCCATCCGAGGCCACCGCGGCGTTCAGCGCGGCAAAGAAGTTGTCATTGCCTGGCACCACGGTGCCCAGATACTTTTTTACCAGTTCCGGGTGGTCGTGGATCGCCTCGCCGAAAGAACAGAAGATGATCCCCTGCTCCGCCAGCTTTTCGCGGTAGGTGGTCGCCACCGACACGGAGTCGAATATGGCGTCCACCGCCACCTCGCGCCCTTCACGTACCGGCACGCCCAGCTGGTTAAAGGCTTCTTCCACCTCGCTGGTCAGGAAGGTGTTGGCCCCGGTCTGCTGCACCGCGCCCGGCTCTGAAGCGCAGGTCTCATCGCAGTTGCCGCAGGAGGGGGCGGAATAGTAGCTGTAGTCCTGATAATTCAGCTTATCGTAATGCGCCTTCAGCCAGTGCGGCTCCTCCATCTCCAGCCATGCCCGGAAAGCATTGAGCCGAAACTCCAGCATCCACTGCGGCTCATTGCGACGGGCGGAAATGGCCCGGACCACCTCTTCATTAATCCCTTTGGCCAGCTCATCGGTCTGCAGCCGGGTGAAAAAGCCCTCTTTATAATTGAGCGGGCCGCCGGTCCAGGTTTTGACATCGTCAGTTGCTTCAGTATTACGCGACATAGTTACTCCGCCTGCACCCCAAAACTTTCGCCACAGCCGCACTCGTGCTGCGCTTTCGGGTTATGAAATTTAAAGATTTCATTTAAACCTTCCCGGACGTAATCGAGCTCCGTGCCGTCAATGAACGGCATCGCCTGCAGCGGCGCCCACAGTTTCGCCCCGTCATGTTCAAAGAGCAGATCGTCGGCTGCCGGCTCGGCAATCATTTCGAGCACATAGCCAAAACCGGCGCAGCCGCTGGTTTTTATCCCCAGCCGCAGCCCTTTTTTGTCCGGTTGCTTGCGCATCAGATCGCGAATATGCGCGGCAGCGGCCGGCGTCATGGTCAGTCCCTGCCAGCTAAAATCGGCGGGATTAAAGGTTCCTGCTTGTACTTCCATCGATAGACCTCCAGGTTGGCGCCATCAAGGCATACCGCCATGTTAGTGATAATGATTATCACTTCAACCCATCTGCAGCAGGGGTATTGCCCCATTTAGCGCTTTTTATAAGCATAGACCCTCGCCCGGGGATTATCAGGGTGTGCAGGGTGAACTTAATCTTTTGATTTATAATATGTTATTCTGAAATCGTTCTATATTCGCACGCAATGGTAAAGATGTATCGAAAATACCGATTTTTGAGATAGGAGATGAAAAAAGCCACCTTTCAGTGACTTATCGGATATTCAATGGGTTACACTATTACACACACGGACAATCAAGGCCGTGAAAGGACATTCTGATGTCCCCACAAGTGTCCCCATCAACTCTGCTGCCCCCGTTATGCCCCGAAAAACAGCCTGATTGACGCCCACTTTCTCTTCTACCGGGAATGGGATTCCGTCATTAACAGCTGCTGTACTGTCCGACTCTATTCCAACCTCTATACTTTCAGTCTGAAGACTGGAGGTAACCATGCGCGGACGATTTGCCCAATCACAGACATGCGAAGAATACCCGGCTTATCTTGCCGAAGAAGCTGAGTGGTATATCGCCTATAATCCAGAACCAATCGGCCGTACAACGTGGCGCCAGGAACTAAAGTTTTGCTCCTGAGCGTACGTAATGAAGAGCCATATCCAACGCCGTTCATGGCACTATGTGCAGTGGTTAAGGGAAAAACCGGTGCTCATATAAGCCCATGTTGAAACCTCCGCGACAAGTCGGATGTATAGACCCTTATGGCAACATGGCTTGCTGCACTGATGAATGGTGTAAGTGAGTAAAACTAAACGTTAGCCCCACCCCTTCCATTTTAAAATGTCAAGAAGTTATTTTCTTATCATGTAAAATAATTAGTTTGTGCTGATGACTTGCCACCAAGTCCTACGTGAAAACTGCAGACATCTTATCATTAGTAGCAGGCTAAATATTTTTGATAATTTCCTCGGATTTTAGATCATAAGTCTGCTAATCTCTGTTTAAACACCATCGCGAGAACTGAGATGCTTACAACTATCATTTACCGTAGTCATGCCCATAGTAGCATTTCAAGAACCTCAATCATGGAAATGATTGAGCTCGCAAATGCTCATAATATCAAAAGTGATGTCACTGGAATATTGATTTTTAATGGGATTCACTTTCTACAACTGCTGGAAGGCCCTGAAGCTCAGGTTAACGAAATTTACACCAGGATCTGTAGTGATACTCGTCACTTTAATATTGTTGAACTCTTAAATGACGTTGCACCTTTCCGGCGATTTGGTAATGCCGGGATGGAACTAATTGATATAGATTTACACAGTCATGAAGATTGCCTAAGAACAATTCTTAACCGTGGAACAGCAAAACATCAACTTCTTTATAATGATAGAGCATTGCGTTTTTTTAGGACATTCATAGAGTCCATACAACAAGAAAAATACTATGAATTACCGTCTGCTACTGAATGGTTTTTTTCCAGAGAACCTTTAATCACTGAAAGCCCTTATGTTGCTAACTCCTTCATTATAAATCCAGTGGTAGACCCTCTCGCGAGAAAGGTCCATTCGTTCCAGTTAAGTAATCCCGTGACGACTGGTTTGTATGGAATGGGCTTATTACAGCATGACCTGGAATCAAAACGTGTTGCTCTTCTTGAAGCTGGTAGTTTCCTTCACTCTGGACAAAGGGTTTCAATTAGTCTATTACCATTGACTATAATCAAGATTAGTAATGCACCTTGTACGCTGCTTAAGTATATTGAGCAAAGCGGTCTTATCCCTGAACAAATTATCATCGAATTTTTAGAAAAAGATCTGTTCGCCAATATTGATGAATTTTTACATGCGCTACGAACACTTAAAAGTGCTGGAATAAGCGTTGCTATTAATGACTTTGGGTCTGGACATGCAGGATTACTCCTCCTAACAAAATTCCAGCCTGAAAAAATCAAAATTCATAGTGAGCTCATAAGAAATATTCACAGAGATGGCGCGAAACAAGCCGTAGTTCAAAGCATAATCAATTGCTGTGATACTCTCGAGATAAGAATATGTGCTACAGGAATCGAAAAAGCTGAAGAATGGATGTGGCTGGAGTCAGCAGGTATCACTTACTTCCAGGGCCCCCTTTTTTCTGGCTACTCAGATGACGGCTTACCATTTGTAAGCTGGCCGGATCCTGTGGAGATCTAGTAACAGCAGAAAGCGGTGATGAATTTTAAGGCGTTTTACAGACGTTGAATTTGAGACCAATAGACGCATGATTGACTTTGACCACCTATGCCCGCTAGCCATGGAACCGTAGCCGCGCGCGAATGGATGAGGCGGGATATCGCAGGGAAGGAGGCAGAGGAGTTAATTGCAGATGGTACGGTACCAGCAGATCATTTCAAATGGCACCCGGTTTCCCGCGCAGTGGGTAACGTGAAGAATCAGGGGCCTGAATTGATTGAGGCTATCTAAAGACTATAGATTTGATAACGTCCGAAATGTGCCAGGAGCGGACTTTTTTCAATTGGGGGCAAAGTCAGATTCGCGGCTTTGGTGCAGTTGGAAAAATCTCTGAAAAGGGAGCGCTGGCATTTTATATATTGGATATTTACCGTTAAAAAATTAATCTGATAACCCGCTCACAATAAAAGTCCTTTTCCGTAGATAATGTAATGAATATCTTAGTTTATACCCATATAATAATGCAGTGATAAATTGACACCCGTCAGGTAAGACATCTTAACATTACAAAAGAGCAGAAAAGCAGGAAGTAAAGTGTTCCTGCTGTGGAGTAGTTGGATAGAATATACTTAAAGATACAGGCATTCAATTACATCACGGAATCTTGCTTGCTAACTATTTCTTTGAGTTCGTCAAACGTTAATACTATATGAGTATCACTTAATTTCGCTAAATGCTTTTTATCAAGGAGGACTATTTTTGTTATCTTATAGTCATTTCTAAATTCGACCGTGTTCATTAACCAATTGAATTTACATTCTTGCTTATAGAAAAACAATTCTTGATCATCATTATTAAGTTTGTTCGATAAATTGCGGATTTTATTTTCATCGACCCCGTCTGTAAGCACCTTACATTCAATTAACAATACACTTTTATTTTTGACTGCTAAGCAATCAATCTCACCAGGGATTTTTTCATTATTGATATTTATGAGCTTAGTTGGTGTTTCAACAAACCATGTGGCATTTTCACTAACTTTGCCAGCTCTAAAGCCATGTTCTTTTAAAAATGAAACCACATCTTCTTCAAATTTATTTGATACTGCATTTTGGAAAATTTCCTGAGGTAAATTTATACCTGCCGATTTTTCTGAGTAGTTTAAAATGGATGACTCCAAAAACCAATTAAATGAATCACAAATTAAAGTTACAGATGTAGCATATAGACCTTTCGAATTATTATCAATCCTAACTATAGGTCTTTCATTGATCATATTACTATTCCAGTTGCCAATTCTTTTTTTGAACCACGGCCTTTGCCAAAAGAATGTCATATTTAATCTTTGCAAGTCCTTTTCAATGAGTGGCATAGTTAGTTCATTTAATAGTATGGCGCAGTCATTTAAAATAACCACCCCCGTATAATCTGAGTCTGCAACTGACTTCCTTACTGAAGCTATAAAAACTAATAGTTTTAAGTATAAATAACTCTTTATCCAAAAATCTCTGGTTTCAACATTAAATGGAATGTATTCAAAAGGTGTATTCTTAAAAACATCAGGAATTAAATTATTTCTTTTATTAATAACATCAATTACACTTCGTAAAAAATCTGAGTTTTTATTCAAGAACAAATCAGCACCATACTTTCCAAGTCGTAAACCTTTATGATCTGACTTGTTAACACTCGATAGATCAATAGCTATCGATCTTAACCTATCAGATAATAGCATGCCATAACAAGTTAATTCTATTGTTTCTCCAGGGGAGATGATCATAATATTTTTTAAGCCGATCAGACTTTCTTTAAGCATGCAATATTCAATAAACTGAAACACCTTAACATTAGCGGAACCTGTCCCAGTACTTATATTGCCATATGAGTAACATAACGCAGATTTGACTCCCATTCCTAAGTATGGCAAATCCAAGTGGCTGTAAGTTGTAGAATAATAATATTTTGATATAATCTCGATAAGTTTAGGGATAGTACTATATGACTCAAGTTCAAGACTGATTCTCGTACATTTTCTGTCAATTTTTTCAATCATTTCATTCAAAACTTGAATGTTTTCAATAATTATCTTCTCTTCATTTTTCTTAAAAAGACACCTGTAAGGCTTTTCGACGGTAAGTAAAAGGTATTTTAAGAAAGACTCATGAGCTTCATATGCCTGAGGATAAAGTCTAGAGTTAGTGAATATAGATTTTTCTCTTTTCATGGTATGTAATCCATTTGCATTTTTTAATAATATGCGAGCTTGATAGAATTCGCACCTTGCAAAAATAATGATAATATTATTTCCTGTAATGCTAAGTTTTTAATGCATAAACTCAGAAATAAGCAACATTACGTGACAATAATACTGCTGAAAAATGTCCAGGTAAACTGATTTTACTAGGCAATAGTTGACACCTCGTTGAGGGAGTAGATAGTCGAAGAATTATACGTGTATAACTTGAGCATAATTCCTTTGGGTGAACACCTTGAGGTAGAGACTCATGTCCCGCCAACTTCCGCTTTTCGCTCTAAGCGGACTGTAGTAGCGTCACCATTACCATTAATGGCCGAATCATCTAACTTTGAGCAGGTCACAGAACCTCGTAGTATAGCGCGGGGATAGCATTTCTCTCTTCATCTGCCAGGCAGTCTGGATTCCCTGCCCCGCAAAATAGAGCGTCCCCCTGCCATCCTTTGCATTGAGATGGTCGAGGACTTCCATTAACTTTTCGCTGTTCTTCCGCGGTGCGTTGTCATCAAAAAGATTCAGCTGTGCCACGCCCTGGCTGTAGAAATCGCCCAGCATCACGCCGGCCTTCTGGTAACGGTGCCCGTCTCGCCAGATAGCATCGAGGCATTTCGTCGCCGCGGTAATTATGTCCCGGCTATCCTGGGTTGGCGTTAGCAGCTTTACAGATGCGCTGTTGCCGTAATATGGCTCGTTGAGCGCAAAGGGGCTGGTTTTGACAAAAGCGGAGATAAACCGGCAGTACTGATGCTCGCCGCGAAGTTTCTCGGCTGCGCGCGATGCATAGCTGCATATCGCCTGTCGCATTTCATGATATTCAGTGATGCGGCCACCGAAAGAACGGCTGCACACAATTTCCTGCTTTACCGGCGCGAATTCTTCAAGACCAAGGCATGGCTCGCCACGCAGCTCACGTACTGTTCTTTCCAGAACCACATTAAAATGCTTCCGGATAAACCTGATATCTGTATCCGCCAGTTGAAGCACTGTTTTAATGCCCATTGCCTCCAGTTTTTTACTGATGCGGCGCCCGACTCCCCAGACCTCATCCACCGGAAGCAAAGCCATCAACTTCCTCTGCCTTTCCTGATTAGACAGATCCACCACTCCTCCGGTCTGCCGCTGCCACTGTTTCGCCGCGTGATTGGCCAGCTTTGCCAGGGTTTTAGTCTGGGCTATGCCGACACCGACCGTGAGGTGCGTCCTGCGCAGAACCATCTCGCGAATTTCCCTGCCAAAGTCGGTAAGGTCGCGACAGTTACGAACACCAGTAAGATCGCAAAAAGCCTCATCAATACTGTAAATTTCGCAGCGTGGAGAGAGTTCCTCCAGCGTTGTCATCACTCGGTTGGACATATCGGCATAAAGCTCATAGTTGCTGCTAAACGCGATAATACCGTGCCGGCGAAACATGTCCTTTTGCTTGAAATAAGGCTCACCCATTTTGACGAAGGGCTTTGCCTCTGGCGAGCGGGCGATCACACAGCCGTCATTGTTTGACAGAACGACAACCGGACGCCCTTTCAGGTCAGGACGAAATACGGTCTCGCACGATGCATAAAATGAATTCACATCACAAAGCGCAAACATCTTAGCCAGCTGATTTGATGATGTACGTAACCACCCCGAACACGTCGAGAGTGTCCTCACTACCCACGACTATCGGCGAATATGCAGGGTTCATTGGGTTAAGCTGAACCCGCGGATGCAGCTGCAACTTCTTAACGGTAAATTCCCCATCCACAGCAGCAATAACGATATCGCCATGAACCGCTGTCCTTGAGCTATCCACAACCAGAAGATCCCCTTCCCCTATGCCGGCGTCTTTCATGCTGTCGCCGGCGGCTTTGACAAAATACGTCGCACTGGGATGGTTAACGAGCAACTCGTTAAGATCGATACGTTGCTTAACGTAATCCTGCGCAGGACTAGGAAAACCACATTGCACAAGGTCGCTGTACAACGGGAGCAGCATGATCTGACGTAACTCAACGGGCGTGTAGAACTGCATAATAAACTCGCTCACAAAATACTGTTTTTATATACAGTAGTTTTATTCGCTAATCTGATCAATAGAGGTTTTAACTATCAATCAGGAACACAGAGGGGGGGAAACCAGTCACCTTTGAGCCCCTTATATTGGTTTCACTTAGTGATTATGTTGTCTATGTGCCCGCTTTGAACTATCTTTTCTCAAAACCTGCTACTGCAAATGGATAATAAGATGTCACAGACGGACTTGCTGATTGTTGTTTTTACGCTGGGCATTTTAGCCTTTGGCTATTCCATATGGTTCATTTCGAACAGAATACTCTGCTCAATATTTCATAGAATTACAAAGAATGTATGAATTGGGATGGTATAGACTCAAATTCATGATCCTTGTTCCTCGACTTCGGAAGGTACTTACAAACCGTCTTCGCTCTTAACCTATCACATCGGCACCTCCTCCATGATGTAACAACTCAGACCAGAAATATCTGGAAGCTTTGGGCGCCTTCTTAGAAAATAGGCGTGTGCGAAGACGCACACAGCAATGATGTTATGTAGTATTTTCCCCTTGAGTGTGCCTGCTCAAGGGGATTTTTTATCGCTGTATTGTACTGGCAAATATTTGTAAATCGTCTTCACTCCCACCCCTATCACATCTGCGATCTGGTGCCGGGTAGCGCCGTTCTCCAGCATTCTGCGGCACCGCTCCACCACTACTTCAGTCATTACCCGGCGGCGGCCGCCGACTCTCCCCTGCTCCCTCGCAGCGGCTAAACCGGCTCGGGTACGTTCGACGATCAGCTCTCTTTCCATTTCCGCCAGGGCGCTCATAACGTGGAAAAAAAAGCGCCCTGCAGGCGTACTGGTATCGATGCTGTCGGTCAGGCTGCGGAAATTCACCCCGCGCGCCTGTAGCTCCGACACGAGCGTAATCAGATCGCGTACGCTTCTCCCGAGCCTGTCCAGTTTCCAGACCACCAGCACATCGCCCGGGCGGAGCCGCCGCAGCGCTCGCTTTAACCCCGGCCGTCTGGCATTTTTCCCGCTAGCCATATCCTCATATACCAGCTCACATTCTGCGCGGATCAGCGCGTTTTTCTGTAAATCGAGGTTTTGATCCCCGGTTGATACCCTAGCATAGCCAATCAGCACTATCTAACTCCTTGAAATAGCTGATTGTAAAAAGCCGCGGCCATTCGCTCAAACCCTCGTTTGGGCGAATACCGTTTTGGAGCAAAAAACATGGCCTT